>CAIRMS010000262.1 GCA_903879765.1 uncultured Flavobacteriales bacterium | reverse complement strand
TTGAAGGCATTCAAAATTACTTGAAAATCGAAGAGAAGCGAATGCAAATGAGAGAGGAAGAGCTAAAAACGCAAGACCCCTCTTTTTGGGATGATCCAAAGAAAGCAGAAATTCAGATGAAATCCATTCGTGGATTAAAGTTTTGGGTAAATACCTTTGATCGTGTTCAATCTGCCGTGTCTGATTTAGAAGTGGTCATGGAATTCGTCAAAGAAGGAATGTCAACCGAAGCTGAATTGGACGAGCAATTTCAAGTAATCGTAACTGAAATTGAAGAATTAGAATTGAAAAACATGCTTTCAGGTGAAGAGGATGCCTTAAGTGCTGTTCTTCAAATAACAGCTGGTGCTGGTGGAACGGAAAGCTGTGATTGGGCATCCATGCTCATGCGCATGTACCTCATGTGGGGACAAAAGAAAGGATATAAAATCACCGAATTAAATTTCCAAGAAGGAGATGTTGCTGGTGTGAAAACCGTTACTTTGGAACTAGAAGGTGAATTTGCCTTTGGTTACCTTAAAGGAGAAAATGGCGTTCATCGATTGGTGCGTATTTCCCCGTTTGATTCGAATGCGAAACGTCACACCTCATTCGTTTCGGTTTATGTTTATCCATTGGTGGATGACAACATCGATATCCACATCAATCCGGCAGATGTTTCGTTTGAAACCTTTAGATCTGGTGGTGCCGGTGGACAAAACGTGAATAAGGTCGAAACTGCGGTGCGTTTACGACATGCTCCCTCCGGAATTATCATTGAAAACTCAGAGTCTCGGTCTCAATTAGCGAACAAAGAAAAGGCCATGCAATTATTGCGTTCTCAATTATACGAATTGGAACTGCGCGAACGACTAGAGAAACGTAGTGAAATTGAAGCGGGCAAAAAGAAAATAGAGTGGGGGAGTCAAATCCGAAACTATGTGATGCAACCGTATAAGTTGGTAAAGGATGTCCGCACAGGGACGGAAACGAGTGATGTTGATGCAGTAATGGATGGCGGACTAGATCCTTTCTTAAAATCGTTCTTAATGATGTATGGTTCTTAAAACAAGTCGATTAACTTTTCTAAAGCAATTCCCCTTGAACCTTTAAGTAAAATTATTTTTCCACTAATGTTCATTTTTTCGGCCTGATTTCGAAACGATTCGTGATTTAAAAATCCAGTTGGATTTTGTTCTAAGAAAATGGGTCCAATTGTGATAAAGGGTATTTCATTTTGCACACAATAATCCAAAATGATTTTATGTTCTTTCACACTTTCGCTACCTAATTCCAACATGTCTCCCAAGATTGCCAGTTTATTTGCTCCCTGAATCTCATGAAAGGATTCTAAAGCAGATTTCATACTGGATGGGTTTGCATTGTAACAATCAATAATTAAGGTGTTACGCGCTGTCTTTGTCACTTGGCTCCGATTGTTTTGCGGTACATAATTTTCTATTGCATCATTAATTTCTTCAACCGGGACACCGAATATATTCCCGAATGAAATAGCTGCAAGAAAATTATTGAAATTATATTTCCCGACAATTTGTGTATTTAAAATAGGAGAGTAATACGTGTGATTATGCCATGAGAAGTGAACAAAAGGATCAAGGTATTTCAGTTCGCCGACAATTAATGCGTTTGGATTACTTCCGAACGTAATCAATGGAAGAGGATGTTTTTTACATGCTTCCATCAATATTTCATCATCCA
>CAIRMS010000261.1 GCA_903879765.1 uncultured Flavobacteriales bacterium | reverse complement strand
TAATTTGTTGCAATTGCGCCAAGAAATCGTTGAAGTCGAACTGATCCTTCATGATTTTCTTTTGCAATTTTCTAGCTTCCTCTTCGTCGAATTGCTCTTGCGCACGTTCTACCAAGGAAACGACATCCCCCATTCCAAGAATACGGTCTGCCATACGAGATGGATAAAAGATGTCAAGCGCATCCATTTTCTCACCCGTTCCAACAAATTTAATTGGTTTATTGACGATCTCTTTAATGGATAATGCTGCTCCACCGCGTGTGTCACCATCCAATTTCGTTAAAACAACGCCATCGAAATTAATGCGGTCATTAAACGCTTTCGCCGTGTTCACAGCATCTTGACCTGTCATGGAATCCACCACAAACAAGGTTTCATTCGGCTGAACAGCTTCTTTCACCTGTGCAATCTCATTCATCATCTGTTCATCCACCGCTAGGCGTCCAGCAGTATCGATGATTACGACATTAAACGATTTACTTTTTGCATATTGAATGGCTGCTTGAGAAATAGCAACTGGATTCTTCTCTTCTCGATTGGAATATACTTCGATTCCTAATTGTTCTCCAAGCACATGTAATTGATCGATCGCCGCTGGACGATAAACATCACACGCAACTAGCAATACATTTTTGCCTTTTTTATTCTTAAGGTATGAACCTAATTTACCTGAAAAAGTTGTTTTACCAGAACCTTGAAGTCCGGACATTAAAATTACGGATGGATTGCCTTTTAGGTTTATTTCCGACTCATTTCCACCCATTAATTCCACCAATTCTTCGTGGCAGATTTTAATCATTAACTGACCTGGGGAAACTGAATTTAACACATCGCGACCTAGGGCTTTTTCTTTCACCGTATTGGTGAATTGCTTTGCTGTGTTATAGTTCACATCGGCATCCAATAATGCGCGACGTACTTCTTTCAGAGTTTCTGCAACATTAATCTCCGTGATTTGTCCTTGTCCCTTTAGGACTTTAAACGCGCGCTCAAACTTATCCGTTAAATTTTCAAACATAGCAATCCAATAATTTTAAGCAACAAAGATAGCCAAAATAGGATGAAAAGTCCCGATGATACTCGAAAAAGAATTCAAAATAAGCTAGGCGAAATGAGTAACTATTTCGTTTTCCTCCAATAGCTTACGCAAATTCATCAAGGCATAGCGCATGCGTCCTAAAGCTGTGTTGATACTAATCTTTTCGGATTCAGCGATTTCTTTGAATGATAAATCGTGAAAAATACGCATTTCAACAATCTCTCGTTGAACTTTTGGAAGGTGATTCATCAGCTCAATCAACTGTTGATCTAGTTCCATGGATGATTTTTGCTGAAGGTAATTTTTGTTTTCACAGGCAATTCGCTGAAAAATACCAAAATCTTCATTAAAGGTATTTCTTTCAGAAAAAACACGAACCTTCCCTTGTTTTCGGTAATAATCGATGACTAAATTTTGAGCTATTCGCGTCGCCCAAGGAAGAAATTTACCTTCTTCATTGTATTTACCCGCTTTGATATTTTGAACAACCTTGATGAAAGAATCTTGAAAGATATCATTTGCTAAATCAGCATCTTTGACTTTCAAGTAAATAAATTTATACACTTGATTTTTATAACGTTTCAAAAGAACCGCAAAAGCTCTTTCATTGTCATTAATGTATAAACGGATTAATTCAGAATCGCTTAACGAAGATAAAACCATAATTTACAATTTCTGTTGAAGTGACAACAATTAAAAGTAAATTTGGTCTATAGGCGTTCTTTTAGGTTTAGATGGACGAATATAGAAGTATTTTTTTTATCCACCAAACAAGAGACCGAAAAAAATTGACAAATATTTATAAAATACGTTTACTTGGATTGGTTACATTGCTCGTATTTCCTTTACCCGGATTCTATTTGCTTGATTATTTTCAAAATACCAGCTTAACCGAATTCTTTGATGTTCAAAACATAAAATTGATTTCAATTGGCTATGGATTAGAACTTGGATTCGCCTATGCTTTCATCGCTTACCTTTTCATGAAAGCTCCTTTCTTTGAGCAATTACCGAATCGTGTCGACCGAATTATCGACCAACTCCCCCTCACCTATGCCGACGGAATCTTCCTATCCATTTGTGCTGGAATTGGCGAAGAACTTTTATTCAGGGCGGGAATCCAACCACTTTTAGGACCATGGATTACCTCGATTGTTTTCGTCGCACTGCACGGTTATTTAAACCCATGGAATTGGCGTTTTTCGATGTACGGATTGATTGTCCTTCCATTTATCTTCATCATATCCTTTGGATACATTCACTTAGGATTGTGGTTCTCCATCTCTGCACACTTTGCATATGACGCAGTATTGTTTGTGATAATGATCAAAGAAAAGAAATCTTCTTCTGTTCATTTTTAAGCACATCAATCAAAGGATTCCGTAATTTTGACGCATGAAAATGAAATCAAGTCTATATGATTGGTGCAATTACTTGCTTTGGGTCTTTGCGCTGTTAATCATTGTCAAAACAGATAAACTTTCACTTCACCTATTTTTTAATTCCTTTCATTCGC
>CAIRMS010000260.1 GCA_903879765.1 uncultured Flavobacteriales bacterium | reverse complement strand
TGCTCAATATCCATTCCACCTTCTGTAGAATAGATGATCACGTTTCTTCCTTTTTCACGGTCAAGTAAAACGGACATATAGAATTCTTCTGGCTCAGAAGCTCCTGGATAGTATACATCTTGTGCGATTAACACTTTATTTACTTTTTTACCTATTCCGTTTGTTTGAAGCGTTGTCAAGTGTCCACCAAGAATACCTGCTACTTTTTCCTCTACTTGGTCAAGTCCTTTTGCAATGACAACACCATGAGAACCAGTTTCTTCCACTGTTCCTTTCCCGCGTCCACCAGCATGTATTTGCGCTTTCACGACAAACCAACTTGTTCCTGTTTCCTCCGATAATTTTTTAGCAGCTGCTACAGCATCTTCTACTTTATCGACTACTATCCCCTCTTGAACGGCAACGCCGTAACTTTTTAAGATAGATTTTCCTTGATATTCGTGTAAATTCATTGTTGAAATTTTGCGAGGTAAAAGTACGTTTTTTCTTGGATTTGGATTTGAAAAATTAAATTATTTTACTCCATTCGATTTTTCCATGACGAAGAAATTTCCCTAGAAGTAAAAGCTTGGTTGTTTTGTTCGATTACGTGGCTCCAAATCGAGTCAACAGCATGTTGCAATGCAATGCTTTCTTCCTCCATCGCATTAGCCATTAAATCAGGACTTGAGAAATGTTCCTTCACAAAGTTGGTGTCAAAGTTTCCACTTCTAAACGCTTCGTGTTTCAGAACGAACTTTCCGAAATCAAGGGTTGTTTTTACACCTGAAATTTGATAATCATCAATTGCTTTGATTGCGCGGTCGATTGCTTCTGTGCGTGTTTTACCCCAAACCACCAATTTCGCAATCATTGGATCATAGTAAATAGGAATTTCCATTCCTTCTTCAAATGCATCGTCTACACGCACACTTTTTCCAGTTGGAATTCTATAACGATTCAAGGTTCCAATATCCGGAGTAAATCCATTTAAACTATCTTCGGCGTATACTCGAATTTCAACCGCGTGTCCGTTAATTGCTAACTCATCTTGAAGTTTTGGTAAGCGCTCACCTCTAGCAACGCGTATCTGCCATTCAACAAGGTCTAATCCTGTGATTTCTTCCGTCACCGGATGTTCCACTTGCAAACGTGTATTCATTTCTAAAAAGTAGAAATCCAAATTCGCATCGATCAAAAACTCAACAGTTCCCGCACCTTCATAATTGCAGGCCTTACACACTTGGACAGCCGCAGCACCCATTTTCTCACGGATTTCAGGAGTCAGAACAGCACTTGGAGCTTCCTCTACTACTTTTTGGTGACGGCGTTGAACGGAACATTCACGTTCAAATAAATGCACGGCATTTCCATGCTGATCAGCAAACACTTGAATTTCTATGTGGCGTGGTTGGTTCACAAATTTCTCAATAAATACGGCGTCATCGCCAAAAGAAGAGCGTGCTTCATTTTGTGCCAAAATCATTTGTTCTTCGAACTCACTTTCTTCATAGACTAGGCGCATTCCTTTTCCACCACCTCCAGCAGAGGCTTTGATTAAGATGGGATAACCAACTTCCGCTGCAATGCGTTTCGCTGCTGGGATATCAGAAATGGCTTCATCCACTCCAGGAACTAAAGGAACATGATAGTCTTTTACGGCTTGTTTCGCACTTAACTTATCCCCCATTAACTCCATTGATTCTGGTGATGGACCAATTAATTTCATTCCAGCGTCCTTGACTTTTCTAGCAAATCCAGCATTCTCTGAAAGAAACCCATAACCAGGATGAATTCCATCAACTCCAAGATCTTTACAGATTTTCAGGATCAATTCTTGTTGCAAATAACTTTCAGACGATGGACTTTTTCCAACATAAACAGCTTCATCTGCTTCTAAAACATGTGGTGCATTTGCATCCGCATCGGAATAGATTGCCACACTTTTAATGTTCATCTTTTTCAAGGTTCGTAGAACCCTTCTGGCAATTTCACCACGATTTGCAACGAGTACTTTATTCATATTTTCTTTTTTATTTTTTCTACCGATTCAGGAGCGGTTATTTCACCGTTTGGAACAGTAACCGCTTGTCGTTTTCTTTTATCCGCAGGTAATTTATCGCTATTTTTCCCATTCAATAAACGCAATGTCTTTTGAATGAATAGCAAATCATCCCAATGATTAAATTCTTCGCGATACGAGATACCAATTCCTTGTGTAAATGGTCCAGCATTCTCATTTACGGAACTATTATTGGACTGATTGAATGCGCGCACTCTGAAATTTTCCTTGATTTTATATTCTAAACTCACATCTCCAATCACCGAGTTTTGAACGCTTTTCGCACCACTTACATCACTCGTTGAAGAACGGTTTTCCACACCAAAACTACCTGAAATCACCAATCTGTCGTCGAGTATTCCTTTTTTCATTCCAATTGCAACACTTGTTTCTCCCTGTGACGCATCTGAACCTACATCTAAATTCAATTTATAATTTTCAGAGAGGTTACTCAGTGCTGCATTGATCTGTGATTCAATTAAATCTAATGCGGCTGAACCACCTGCAGAAATATTTCCTTTTAACGGTTGGAATTTACTTACCAATAATAAAGAGAAGAATTGTCGATTTTTCTCATCAGAATCGGCCAAAACTCTATCGATTAATGCTCTTCCCGTTTCTGGAGCTCGCGGAGCCTTAATATCAAATGAAATTTGAGGTGACAGTAATTTGTCGGACAATTTTAAATAACAGAAAATATCCTGATTCACTAATGACCTATCTGCAAGTTCTGGACTTAATTCCAAAATGGATGCTTTTTTTGTCGCAACCGTATTCACATCAATCAATGCGTCATATGGATCACCTGTCCATTCGATTACAGAGCCACTTTCAATCATAAATAATTGTTTGATAGAACCCATCGCAAAATTGTACTTACTTCCTGTCGCGATGCTGTATTTTCCAATCATGGTTAAATGGTCCAATTGATCCAACTTGATGTTCATTTTTCCATCACCTCTTGCGATAATTTCATCACCAATTTGCTCATTAAAGATGAGTTTCATTTGTGCATCTTGGGTAATTTTGAAATTCAAATCCAAATCGATTCCAGAGAAATCCAATTTTCGTTCTAACTGCTGTTGAACATCCGATTTATTTATGAAATGAATGAAGTCTTCCTCTTGTTCAATTTCCGAAACACCATACATTGGAAAAACGATTTCTGTATTCTTTTTTGTTTCCAAATCAACAAAAACCTCTAGATTGCTCTCTGTACCTGAAATATTCACAATCCCGCGCGCAAAGGCTTTTCCATAATAAACATCACCTTCCTTGTACTTTGTATTCAAGACCATGAATTGATCAATTGCCGCGTTCCTCTTCGTCAACGGATTGATTTTACGAATGTCATCCTCCATGTTAAATTGAAGGTCAAAATTCCAATCACTGAAGTTATTGTGGTTAATTGTACCAATGATGTAAGACACATTTCCAGCTTCATCATACAGGGGAATATTGGTGATTTCAAAGGATTCTTCTTTTACATCAATCATTCCTTCTGTTCGGTATTTCACGCCTAATAATTCAACTTGAGCACCAGCATTCAATAAACGTAGTTTACCACTCAACTCTGGTTTATCCGGACTTCCTTTCACCTGGATACTTCCATTCACCTTCCCTTGAACATCCTTCACTACTTCAGGATCCATGAACGCATTGACAAATTTAATATCTGTTTGATCAAACTGCAGTTTCAGGTCGAGTTCGTTCTTTTTAACGGCATACAATCCATTGAAATCAAAGGTGCGCAGCCCTTTATATTTCAGTTCGCCCTGCATAAAAATACTTTCTCTTTTCTCGTTCCAATCGGTAAGAACAGAGACCGTACCAACTTCTTCCCCATCAATAAATAAATTTTCGACACGGGCATCGCAGCTAAAATTGAAATTGGTATACGGATTCGAAATATCACCCCATCCAGAGAATGAACCCGCAAATTGCTGTTCCATTCCAAACATTCTGCCCAGCTCATCCAATTTTAATTGACTGACTTGAAAATGTAGTTTATCTCGGTCATTTTTCGTGAGACACCCTTCCATTTTAATCAATTGACTTCCCCTAGACAATCTAAATTCATCGATGCTTAAATCATTATTTGCAATGGTAATATCCGATTGATTTTCTATTTCCCATTTATAGCCATTAATGGAGAAAAAAGACGGTTCCAAAACAAAATTCACTTGGTCATCTCCTAAAATTGTGGTGGTCCATTTGATCGAAGAAAAGTCGTTTGTTTCTTTGTCCCAAGTTAAAGCAGAGCTGAGTACACCATCCTTTCCTTGATTTAAAAACTCCAATCCATTAAAAGACAATGAATCACCATAATTGAGCGTTGAAACGAACAAATCACCATTTATTCCTTTATTGGTAATTGTTTGATTCATATTGACGTTCTGCATCTTTATTTCTTCATACTGAATTTCAGAACTATTTAATTTTGCCACAAGTTCATCTTCTTTTGACTTAAACGAACCAGTTAATGTTGTTCCGTTTGAAATCTTCAATCCAGGGACAAAGATCGCTAGTAAGTCATTCGCTCGATTCACCTCAAATTGATAGGTAAAATTCGTATGTGAATTTTCTGTTTCCCTCAGGTTTCTTGTAACCGCCATGGACGGAAATACTTGAGATAGGTTTTGTAGAAAGTCGCCAACTACGGTATTGTAATCAATTTTCCCTTGAACGCGCGCATTGACAAGAGAACTTTCAATATTGATGTAGTCTGAATTCTTTTGACGATCAACATCAACCCGGATATAATCCAACCCAACAACTTTACCCGCTTCTTGATAATTGAGGAAATTAGAATTCATGGAACCATTCAATTCTTTCAAACTAGCTCCACTAATTGTGGCATTCAACTTCGTTGCTAAATGCGCATCCTCCGAAGTCGTTAAATGAAGATTGGTTAAATCTGATGCATTCACGTTCAAGTCCATTTGATAGAAAGGAATTTCATTTAAGGAAATTTTCCCTTTGTAATCCATGTCCAAGTGTGGGTCTTTGATATGTATCGTGGATGTGAGTTGCTCGTCAATAATTTGTCCTTCAGTTAGGTGAATATTAGTGTAGGAATATCCGAGATAGTCCAAGCGACTTAAATCCGCTGACATATTTTTCAAGGTGTACGCACCGTCATTCGCAAAGAATCCATCAAAACGAACATAACCGTTTGCCAAACCAAAATCTGAAACATCCGCCAATTTGGCTACATCTAAGGATTGAAGTTGAATAAACGTTGAATCTGCTTGCACCGGACTCAATGCGACTCCATCAGCTTGGAAAGCCAAACGCATAGGACTTTTTAATGCAACTGTTCCGATAGCCGTTTGTGCTTCTTTCAGTTTAATTTGAATACGTGAGAGATCGCCATTGATTTGCAAATTCTGAATTTTCGCAAAGTTCAATAAGTCAACAGTTGAACCCAAATCAATTGGAGAAACTCCTTCCGGCATCTTTAACCTCGCTAAATCTTGGACTGAAATATACGCGGACCGAATAAACTCGTTTAATTTCCCTTGATCACCTAAGCGAAAATCAGGCAGAATGAGGTTTCCTTTTAAGTATGAGTTGCGACCAAATCTTACATTTAAATCAGTCAAGGTAAGATTTCTCAATCGTTCGGATACCTTTCCCGATAATGCGACACGGTCCGACATTCCCTTTAAATCCGGAGCAAAAAAACTGACATCAGATAAATGAACGATACTTGGTGCCAAATACGCATCAAACACCACCTCATCATCGAAGGAATTAAACGCATCCCAATCCTTAAAGTCAAAATTAAACTTAGGGAAATGGATATTTGTTTTGGCTGTTCTTACTTTGAAATTCCGTAAATGCAGTCCTTTCTCGAGGATTGACACATGTGCAGAAAGATTTTTTATGTCCACACCAGCACGTTCTTTAAACCGAAGTTTGTCGATATTAAAGGCAACATCATTTCCACGAATTTTAAATTGACTCGCAATTAAATCCACTTTTTTTAATTCCAAATGATCGTAATCGACCCCATACGGCAGGGTGAAAATGCGGTTATCATCGTATTTTATGTGAAAATTGCTCAGCGAAACACGCTTTAAATCTAATTTGATTGGTTTGGATTTGGAGGTCGTTTTATCTGAAGACGCAAAATAATCCTCCAAAAACGCATAGTTATAGGCGCCAGTTTTCTTATCCCTTTGTATGTTTATTTTACCTTTTTTGAGCGCTAATTGTCCTAATACAAACTCGTTTTTCGCAATCTTTAGCTGATCAATTGTGATGAGTAACTCATCCATGGAAACCAAGGTGTCATTTTTTAAATCCTTGATCATCAATCCTTTTAAAGCAATCTTGTTCAGGAAAACAATTTCAAGCTGGTCTAATTTAACCGTCGTGTTTAATTCTGAAGACAAATAACTTGTTGCTTGACGCGCGAAATAAGATTGTAAACTTGGGAAACGAACTATGAAGGCAAGAAGCATCACAGACAGCAAAATCCACTCCACTGCAATACCGAAAATACGACCCAAGATTTTAAGTACCTTTGCCATTAGCATTACAAATTTAATAATCTTTTAGCAGTGAAGGACACGATTATACTAGGCATTGAATCTTCTTGTGACGATACTTCCGCAGCGGTACTTCGTGGAAGTGAGATTTTATCCAATATTATCGCTGGTCAAGCTGTGCACGAGCTCTTTGGTGGCGTTGTTCCCGAACTTGCTTCAAGAGCTCATCAAGAAAACATTGTGCCAGTAGTTTCTACTGCGTTAAAAGAAGCTGGAATTGGGCTTGAAGATGTCGATGCGATTGCATTTACACAAGGACCAGGACTTTTGGGCTCATTGACCATCGGCACATCCTTTGCTAAAGCATTGGCCCTTGCGACGAACAAACCATTGGTTCCTGTTCATCACATGAAAGCGCATATTTTAGCGCATTTTATCGATGATGCGAGTGAAATGAAACCAAGTTTTCCCTTTCTCTGTTTAACCGTTTCAGGTGGACACACACAAATAGTTCGTGTGGACAATCCGTTACAGATGGAAGTTCTTGGAAATACCATCGATGATGCAGCAGGAGAAGCGTTTGACAAAGCGGCTAAAATGCTCGATCTTCCTTATCCAGGCGGACCATTGATAGACAAATATGCACAACTTGGCAATGCGCAATCGTTTCAATTTTCCAAACCACGCATCGAAGGATTGAACTTTAGTTTCAGTGGACTTAAAACCTCGATTTTATATACCATTCGCGATCAGGTGAAACTGGACGAACAATTTAAAGAAACACATTTGAATGACCTTTGCGCATCCATTCAAAACAGTATTGTCAGTATTTTAATGGATAAAATCGAGAAAGCAGTCAAAGAAACGGGAATAAACTGTGTGGTGATTGCAGGTGGTGTTTCCGCAAACAGTGAACTTCGCAAGCGTTTGAGTGCAAAAATGGAACACGGATGGAAAGTTTCTATTCCTAAATTCTCTTACTGCACCGATAATGCTGCGATGATTGCTATGGCAGGTAAATTTCTATTTGAAAGTGGAGTTCGTGCAGACCAATCTGTAAGCGCTCAAGCACGCTTAGCTTGGTGATTCGGTAACAATTGTTACTCGCGTATGTCCCGAAAGTTTCGTAATTTCGAAAACTCAGAAATCATCCAATGAAAATGAAAAGTCTCCTTTTAGTGCTCTTGTTGTCTTTTACATCCATGATGTATGCACAAAATCATGTCAAATGGACCTTCCAATACAGTGCAAAATCGAGTGCCGTCATTGCAACGGGCGAAATTGATGCAGGTTGGCATTTATATTCGCAAAAAACGGACGAAAATGCAGGTCCAATCCCAACAAAAATGGTAATTGAAGCATCCAAAAACTACAAAATCATTGGATCGGCAGTTGAAACAACTGTTCCACACGAAATTTTCGATAAAAACTTTGAATCAACCGTTTATTTATTTGAGGAGTACTATGAAGCCGAACAACACATCAATGTAAAAAAATCAGGGACTTTAAAAGGTGAAATGCAATATATGATTTGCGACGACACCAAATGCCTCCCTCCTATTTCCGTACCATTTACCTTAGAAATCAATTAACATGAAAAACCTATTTTTCTTTTTCAGCTTCCTTTTTAGTTTGTCTTTTGTCCATGGACAAGGAATGATGAACGATTACATCAAATGGACGTATTCCGTTGAAAAAATTGATGAATCGCATGCGAACATTGTGTTCAAAGGAACCATCATCGAAGGATTTCACATATTCTCCTTAAAACACAATCCAGCGGATGCCGATGGAACAGGATTAGTGCCTGAATTCAATTTGAAAAAATCACCGAAATACAAGCTTGTCGGTAAACCGTTTGATTTAGGCAAACCCATTAAGCATGTAGATGACTTAGGGACTTCTTATTATTTCGAGAAGAAAGCAACCTTCAAACAACAAATTGAAGTGTTGACGAAGGATGAGTTTACACTTGATTTCGGTATTAATTTCTTCCAATTGTGCAATGCTGATGGATGTGTTGGTCCATTTGACACCGAAGGAAAAGTTAAACTTAGCGGTTTTACGCCTGATGAAAATGCGACTGTAACAGCTGCAGATACGAGTGAAGTGGTAGCAACTGCAACAGATACAACGAATGAGGCTCAAACACACATGGAGCCAAGTAAACAAGATAATAAGAAGAAAAAAGAAAAGGACTCCAATTTGGTGATTTTCATCGCAGGTTTCCTTGCTGGATTGGTTGCATTGGTGACACCTTGCATGTTCCCAATGATTCCAATGACCGTTACTTTCTTTACGAGACAATCTAAGTCGCGTCGAGAAGGAATCTTCAAAGCATTGGTTTACGGAACTTCCATCGTATTGATCTATGTTACGTTTGGATTAGTCTTCACTGCTGCAATGGGTCCGTTGGGCTTGAACGAACTTTCGACAGACAAATGGATGAACCTGATATTCTTTACGATATTTGTCATTTTCGCCTTTTCTTTCCTTGGAGCATTTGAAATTCAATTGCCAAATTCATGGGTGAATAAAATGGACAAACAAGCGGATCGCGGTGGCTACATTGGAATTTTCTTCATGGCATTCACCTTAGGATTGGTTTCATTCTCATGTACGGGACCGATTATCGGAACGTTGTTAGTTGAAGCATCAACATCTGGATCATACTTGACGCCAGCAATTGGAATGACTGGATTCTCTTTAGCATTAGCAATTCCGTTTACCATTTTTGCGATTTTCCCAGGATGGTTGAATTCCTTACCGCAATCTGGTGGATGGTTAAATTCCGTGAAAGTCGTACTTGGATTAGCTGAATTAGCGTTGGCATTGAAATTCTTGTCATCCGTAGACTTAGCTTACCATTGGGATCTATTGACGCGTGAGTGGTTCGTAGCAATTTGGTTCGTTTTATTCCTCACCATGGGATTGTACTTACTAGGAAAAATTCGTTTCTCTCACGATTCACCTGTAGAGAAATTGGGTGTTCCACGTTTCATGTTTGCATTGATTGCATTAACGTTTTCTGTGTATTTATTCACAGGAATGTTTGGTGCACCATTAACGTTAATTGACGGAATTGCACCTCCAAGAACACATTCAGAAGATAATTTCCGTTGGGTGAATGGTGGACTTGAAACAGGTCTCGGAAGCGATTCACTTTCCATGCAATATGCTGCTGACATGCATCCAGTTGGAGATGGTTCAATCTTAGTATTCCATGATCTAAACATTGGAAAAGAATACGCGAAGAAAAAGAACTTGCCAATCCTGTTAGATTTCACTGGTTATGCGTGTCAAAACTGTCGTAAAACAGAATCAACCGTTTGGACCAACGACGAAATTCGTCCACTGTTGCAAAAACAATTTGTAATCGTTTCCTTGTACGTAGACGACCGCACACCATTACCAGCGAACGAGGTACGTGTTTCAAAGCTTAGCGGAAACATCAAAACCGTTGGAAACAAATGGGCGGACTTAGAAATGGAGAAATATGGTAGTTTCCAACAACCGCTTTACGTGGTCGTTGACAGTGAAGGAAATGACCTGACCGAAGCGATAGGATATACGCCTGACATTAAAACTTACAAAGCGTTCTTGATGAAAGGCATGAGCGCCTTCAAAAAATAAAGGAAAAGCGGTGAATTCACCGCTTTTTTTATTTACGTATTTTTTTCAAATCCGCATAATAGCGTTTAAAGCTATAGCAGTTACTGATGAGGTCATCGTATTGTTCGGGAAACTCCTTTTTTAGTTTCTGATAATACGTGTTCTGAGCGAAAATCCAATCATCGTAATTTTCTTTGTAAACATTATCATTATGTCCATATTCATATGCTGGATTAAATTGATTTTTTGCATTGATTCGATACTTTTCACAGCGTCCAGCCATTCGTAAACACAATGCTTTTATCTCCTTGTTTCTTGTACTTCGATAGCCTTTCAGGTAATACGACTTGGCCAAATCACATTGGTAATATTCGCGTTGATCTGGAAAATTCGTCGCGATGAAATAATTTGACCATGCATAACGTCGCATCAACCAAGAATTGCCGTATTGCGTCAAATTAAAACAAAAATTACCCATGTAAAAGGCATACTTGGCTTTCAAGTCACCTGTAGAATGATCGTAAGAAGCTTGCAATCTTAAAAACTCTCTGACCATTGTCGTTTTAGTGAAATGTATGGAATCTGCTTTTGATGGATCGTGTTCCTGATAGAAGGTCGTGTAAAATGGATTGGCGTTTAAATTGGACTTGTAGGGATATGCATCACTTTTCCAGAGTGTATCATTGACTCGTTCGAAATATTCCAAGGCTTTATCGAATTGATTTAAACGAATGAACTTTGTCCCAATTAAGTCAGCCACACGGTCTTTTTGTTGGAGCAAGAAACTTTTCTTCCATGAGTCAAATGACGATTTTTCTTTTGTTGGACGGAGTAAATCCTCGTAGACTTGACGAATTTCAGATAAGGTGTACGCATCATCCAAGTAAAAGAAATATCCATCGTAATAACCGTAAGTCGTCGCGATTTTACCACTTTTTATTTTCCAAAATGCTTGCTTTTCGACGGTGATATCATCATAGTAATAATGCCTAGATTTATTTAAAGAAGCAAATAAATACGCTGCATCTATTTTATTTCCTCTATACTCTAATTCACGGGCAACAGAGAACACAAAACGATCATTGTGATTTTCCACTTCATTTTTCAAAATGGATTGAAGCAATGGATCATCCAGTTTTGAATTTCCAAAATCACGCACCATCGCCAGTGCATATATGCGCTCCTTGAACTGCTTCATCGTTGCATCGGAAACAGAAATAGACCTTAATTCACTTAGATTGATTTTTTCACCGGCCAACCAATGTGCATAAAACGCATAAAGTTTCAAGTTAGTAGAATTGCCTGACTTTATTTCATCAATGAAAAGAGCAAAACGACGCGCATAGGACTGATCAAAGTTTCTTCTACCTCGCATGAGTGCTTGTTCATAGTTTCCAGAATTGTTCCACTCACCGTAATCATTCTCCCAACTATTAGCCACAATCGCTGGTGAAAATTCTGTATAGTATGGTGTCAAAATCCAATCTTCTATTTTCTTGATTTCACGCTGTACTAAAAATTCAAAAGCCGGGTTTTGTGAGTCTAATTGGTGAAGGGATTTTAAGTTATCCAAGGCTGGACTCAGTTTTTGCACCATTCCTAACGCGAGAATATTCCCTTTTTCCTTTGCATTCTTGGAACTTGAAAGCGCATGTTGTACATCCTTGGCAGGAATGACTTTAAAATTCAAATAGGTCGCCAATTTTTTATCGTTCGAATGACGAAATACCTCTGCACGATGAATAATGGTTTCATCGTTGACTTTATCCAAATTGTAGCGAAAATGCATGGCCCAATAGTCGATGGCCGTCTTCGTTTTTTGCCCCATAAAAAAGGACTTGTAAATGGCTTTCACTTTCGGAAGTTGATTGGAATAGTAGGCAAGGCGGATGGCTAAATGCGCGTATCTTTTTTTCAATTCCAAACGTTTGGCTTTTCTCGCTTTTGAACACGCTAAAGAAATGGACGCATTGATGCTACGTTTTAGTTTCACTTCTTCCTTTTCCCATGGATCAAGCGAAGTTCCCGTTGAATATTTGGACATGTTTTTAGCGAAAAGCAAATAGCTCTTCACATCTTGATACGCAGTTTGACGCAACAATTGAACTAGTTTGTTCGGATGTTTACCTTCTTTAATTTGACTGTAACTTAAGTGATATACTGCTTCGTTCAAACTAGATATATCTATTTTTCCCTTGAAATAGTCTTGCCACAAGCGTAAATTTTCATCTTCTAATGCCTGACAGTTGAGATCCCGAGCATCATAATAACTCGAACTATTTTCGTACTCAAACAAGCGAAAACTAGGATACAACGATGGCATTCCAGCAAAAATGGAATAACGCACTGATTCTCCATCTGGATACCAAGGGCCACAAGAATTTGCCTTCCAACTAATGAAGACGCTTATAAAAACCAACCAATTCTTCATGTGTGTATTTTCTTAATTCATCTGAATCTAGGTGAAACAATGCCATCGTGGGACGATCTTTAAATTGAACTTCTCGATTGATCACATCGATTGCTTCACGGATTTGTTTTGCGGAAACTCGTTCTACTTTTAAGTGATCGCCTTTTCGCAGATAAACCTCATCTACTAGCGTGTCCTTGCTGATTAAATAGAAAGGTGGTTTCAAGGGTTTTAAGTAGGATAAAAAGGTGCTATCCTCTTCGTAAAATAAACTTTTAAATTGTTGGTTCTGAAATACCTGAACATTGGAATATGTCGGCAAGGCAACATCTAGCGCAACGGGATAATCATCCGCTCCCTCCAGGTATTTTTTCAACTCTTGGATATCCAAAATGGAATTGCGATTTCCGGATTCCCTTGGAGTAAGCAAATTGTAACACATCAACATGGCGCGATCCACAGGCAAGACACCCATTCGATCTGGGAACTTATATGCATACAGTCTCAGCGTAGCGGAAAGCTGCGTGTTCTCCAAGGACTTGTTTTTTCTCATTTCTTGTTTCAGTTCGCGAAGGAAGCGCATGTAGACGTTCTTGGTGGATTCTGTCCAGTCACAGTCGATTTGAATTTCCTTCGGACAAGAAAATCCCTCCATATTTTCTTCGTATTTCTTTAAAATAAGGAACAAGATGTTTTTCGCCATTTCCCTCGTGTTAAGTTCAGGCTCTTTTAAAACGGAATTTAAGATAAAAACGGTTGGTACAATGTTCAACTTGGCATTGGGAGAAAGTACATCTTTATCTTTTTCATAATCCCACTCTGTTCGACTCATGGTCAGTTCCGTTTTTGCTTTGGGGACAGGTCCCAAATCAAGATCGTAATCGACCTCAAAATACTTCACATACAGTTTACGAACCTGCAAGGTATCGAGGATATCTGATTCGTACCAAAAGTCACCGTAGTTTTTCCAATAATAAAAAGCTTTTATCGGCACTTGGTTTTTATGTTGAAAGGGATTGAGAAAAAATCCAATGATCACGATGCAAAGTAAACAAAGAACGAGTAGGATTTTTTTCATGAAAAGCTGATTATCAAGTACAAAAATGCAACTTTTTCCATTGGTTACAATTACTCGATAAAAAATAATTTTTCTTGTGAAAAATCGTTCATAACTCTCGGTGTCCACATGTAAATAAAGGCACATTCTTTCCTATTTTTGATATTCAATTGTTCACCTTTCAATGAAACTTTGTATTGCCGAAAAACCAAGCGTTGCCCGTGATTTAGCGGAGATTTTAGGAGCTAACAATCGTCGAGATGGCTACCTAGAAGGAAACGGCTATTGCGTAACTTGGGTTTTTGGACACTTGTGTTCCTTGAAAGATCCGGAGGATTATAATCCGAATTGGAAATATTGGAAATTGGAAGATTTACCGATTATTCCGGGTCAATTTGGCATCAAATTACGCGAGGACGAAGGTGCGAAGCGTCAATTCAAAGTCATTGAAACCTTGATGACACAAGCGGAGGAAGTCATTAACTGCGGGGATGCTGGACAAGAAGGAGAATTAATTCAACGTTGGGTGCTCATCAAAGCAAAATGTAAGGTTCCGGTGAAACGTTTGTGGATTTCTTCCCTAACAGAAGAAGCCATCAAAGATGGATTCAATAAATTACGCGACTCCAAAGAATTTGACAACCTATTTGCTGCAGGAAATTCTCGTGCTGTAGGAGATTGGGTCCTTGGGATCAACGGTACACGGTTGTACACACGTAAATTTGGGCGCGATAAAATGACCTTGTCCGTTGGACGTGTACAGACACCCACATTAGCGATGATCGTTCAACGTCAAAAGGAAATTAATGCCTTCAAAACGGATGAATATTGGGAACTTAAAACCATTTACCGTGAGACAGAATTTAACTGTCAAATTGATCGATTAAAAACGAAAGACAAGGCAGATAAAGGATTGGCGTATTTAGTAGATAAACCTTTTGACGTGACCTCTTTCGAGCAAAAAGATGGAAAAGAAGGAAATCCACGTTTATATGATTTAACGTCCTTACAAGTAGACGGAAATCGTTACTATGCCTATAGCGCAGAAGAGACATTGACGAAAATCCAAAGTCTCTACGAAAAGAAATTAGTCACCTATCCACGTGTAGACACGACCTATTTATCGGAGGATTTACATCCCAAAATCCCAAACATTCTCAACGGATTACGCGATTACAAACGATTCACAGATGCGCTGCAAGGAAAACCCATTCCAAAGTCCAAACAGATTTTTGACGATAAAAAAATTACCGATCACCACGCGATTATTCCAACAGGTGTAGCGCCGTCAGGTATCACTCCGGACGAACAACGCGTATACGATTTGATTTGCCGACGCTTTATCGCCGTTTTTTATCCCGAATGTAAAATCTCCAATACAACTGTATTAGGAAAAGTCGATGCACTTGAATTCAAAGCCACTGGAAAGCAAATCTTGGACAAAGGTTGGCGCGTGATTTACGATGATCTAAAAGCGGAAAACAAAGAAGCTAGTTCCAAGAAAAAAGAAGGTGAAAGCGAGGATAAAATCCTACCCATTTTTGAAAAAGGCGAAAGTGGACCTCACAAACCATTGATTCATAAAGGAAAAACGAGTCCACCAAAATATTACACGGAAGCGACACTTTTACGCGCGATGGAATCCGCAGGAAAATTAGTGGAGAACGAAGAAATGCGTGAAATCATGAAGGAGAATGGCATCGGACGTCCATCGACACGCGCAAACATCATCGAAACACTTTTCAAACGCAAATACATCGAGAAGAAAAAGAAAAACCTTGTTGCGACCGACACAGGGATGAACCTGATTGATACCATCAAAAATGAATTGCTGAAAAGTCCAGAATTAACTGGTCAGTGGGAACATAAATTACGTCAGATTGAAAAAGGAACCTATGATGCGCAAACCTTCAAAGAAGAATTGTTTGTCATGGTTCGTGAATTGACCGATGAGGTGATTTTTGGGCGGTAAATACCATTAAATGATATGGCAAAAAAAACGGTAGGCGCAGGGCATGCCCTGC
>CAIRMS010000259.1 GCA_903879765.1 uncultured Flavobacteriales bacterium | reverse complement strand
CTTTCATTTGTTTTTATTTATTGTTTCACTCTCAGCATGGTTGATTTATTCTTTCGGGATAAATTTCTTCGTGATTTTTTGTGCGAGTTCCCTTGTCCATATCTTGATTGAAACGGGATTGTTTTTGTCCAAATTGCGCAAAGGAGACATGTATTACGGAAGGTATAAATTACCGAAAACGGTAGAGATTTTACTTCGTTCCATGGTGGAAGGACCGGCATTTTGTGTTCCTGCATTTTTTGTTGCGGACCAAGTGGTGAAGGGAAATTGGATGTTAGCCATCGGAAGCGCAATCATCGTTGTTGGAACAGCGTCTTTCTACTTGGGCTGGTTCGACCGAAAACATAAAAATGAAGCGAAGTCAGCCGATGACTTGATCATTAGTCGTCGGGCCATGAGTAAACCAAAAGGCATCATGCTGTTGGCACTCATCAATTCTAGTTGTTTATTGGCGATTGTGTTTTTGCCGTTTGAACAACACAAACATGCATTCACCTATTATTTTGCGTATGCGGGCTTTGTATTATTGTTCTATTTCATCAATTATAACCTGGGTGTTCGATACATTGAAATGTACAATCCAGAAAAGAAATGTTTTGAAAAGCCTGGTTTAGGTCTGCAAGTTGCCGGACTCGTGTACGATAGTGCGTATGAAATGACTTTACTGATTTCTCCAGCTTATTGGCTTTGTTTTTACTTTGGATTTTTTCAGTGATTCGATTTGGGAATCGGAACGAGTTTCTTTTGTTCTTCATCCCACACTTTCAAGGACAACATCTGCCATACTTCCCCTAATGGAATTAAGCGATAAGGAAGTGTTTGTCCAAATGCTTTCTGTGCTTCATCCAAGCGATAAAAAGGAATACCCGACATCAAGTGGTGTATGTTGTGAAAAACCACATTTCCAGTTAACCAGCAATACCATTTTGGCGCAGCGATAAACGTTGAGCCATAAAAGGAAGCTTCTTGGTAAGACCAATCCTCATCTTTTTCCCAATAGGTGTCTTCAAATTGATGTTGCGCATAAAAGGTATAAGAAGCGACAAAGTAGAAAATGACTAAAGGAATATAGAAAATCACCAGCAGTTCTTTCCAGGACATAAATTGGTGGACTTTCCAAAGGATAACGATGTATAAAATGTCGTGAACGATGACAGAAACATTTGCTTTCCAATTGAATCTCGGATGTACAAAACGAAACATCAATCCTAAGTTAATGGTTGGGGTGATCGTGAATCGCGTGAACTTTGAACGCATGAATCGATACCCAAGTTTTTTAAAAATGGAGGATTGTTGGTATTCGTCGACAGTCATTGTCCAAATTTCCGGATTGAAGGCGCGTTTATCCAAATTCCCCACATTTAAATGATGGCTATGATGGATGTATTTCCATAAGGAGTAGGGAATTAAAATCCCAAATCCCATGAAGTTTCCAGCGATGGAGTTGGCGTTTTCTGAGCGGTAAAAACTTCCGTGTCCACAGTCGTGTTCAATCACGTAACTCCGGCACATGAATAGTGTGCATAAAGGAACCGATAGAACTAATCCCCAGGAAAAATGATGAAAGAAATAGTGACTCAAAAACAAACTTGACCAAAGGATAAAAAGAGTCGAAAAGAAATACCAATGCGCCAAAGGAATGTTTTTAGCGGTAAAGGCCTTTAATAGTTCACTCGCTTGTTCAAATTGCTGCTGTCGAGATTTCATAGAAGAAAGTAATTCAACTCAAAAATAAAAAATCTAAAGGTCTTAAATCATTTTTTAAAGGAGATTCAGCGGAAAAGGGAAAATAACTATCTTTAAGTTTCAATGAGGCTGAACACGATTAAACATACTATTTATTTATTTGGAGGTCAATTTTCTGAGTTTTCACCGAGTGAATGCTGGAATGGAATCACACTTCAAGAAAAGGAGTACGCAACAAAATTTCATCATGTGGAGGATCAAGAGTCCTTTGTAATCGCACGTTCACACCTCCGAAAAGTACTTTCTGACCTTTCTGGACTTCCACCATTGGCTATCCAAATGATTAAAAATGCTTCTGGAAAATCAACGATGAAGCAACAGCCACAGATTCACTTTAGCGTTGCTCATACCAAAGGAGCCTTTGTGATCGCTGCATCAACTGACTTCCCTGTTGGCGTGGACATTGAATCTGTTCAACGAAAAATTGACTTTCATCAGGTGAAAAACGTTTTACTCACATCGCATGAACAACAGTTGATTCAAGCTTCTGGTTTGGAAAATTCCTGTTCACAGCTCCTCTTGAAAACCTGGACGCAAAAAGAAGCCTTGGTAAAATGCTTAGGAATAACACTAGAAAGCGGAATGCACGCATTTGAAGTGTTGAGTGATCCATTTGAAAATACCGTTCGCTCCGTAAATCATCATTATCCGAATGCAGATTGGTTCTTGCAAACAGGCAACTGGATTCCATCCTACTTTATTTCTGTGGCAATGAATGTCCCAGAAAATGTAAAACCAAACATTGAAGCTCACATCATTTCTCCATCCTTATTTCGCTGTGCCTAATGAATACTATTTTTAAGGAATTCAATCGTTGTCTAAAAGAACATCCGGCACAATTGCTATATGTGTACTTGGATAAAAACGGAAAAGTGAAGGAGTCTTACACCTATCAAGAATTTGATGAGAAGACACACTTATTGGCACTTTATTTACAAGAAAGAAAAAACCTATTCAAAGGTGATCGCATACTTTTAGCCTATCCACCTGGACTAGAAATGATTTGTGCATTTTTTGCGTGTGCACGAATTGGTTTAATTCCAGTCCCTGTCTATCCACCGGCCAATCAAGGATTCTATTCATCCTTGCAGAAAATGAACTTTATTGCGGAAGATTGTGGTGCAAAAGCGGTACTGACCGACCGAACGTATTATTGGTCGATGCAAATAAATTTGACGCGTAAGAAATTAGCCAAACTTAACTTTCGATCCGAAACGGTTTCCAAACTTGATTGGATCGTGAGCAGCGATGCGCGTTTCAAAGGAAGCGAGGCTTTGCGGGAGGATACCTCCCAGATTTTATTCATTCAATATACTTCTGGATCTACCAATCAACCAAAGGGAGTGATGGTGACTCATGAGAATATTATTTACAATGGAAAAAGTGTGGTGGACCATAAACCGATTGGTGTTTCTTGGTTGCCGCAATACCACGACATGGGACTCATCGGATACTATTTGTTTTTCGCGATGAAAGGTGGAACAACTTATGGTTTTTCTCCTTTGGATTTTATCCAGCGTCCGGCATTGTGGTTTGAAACCATCACCAAATACAAGGGAACGGCATCATCCGCTCCAAATTTCGCATATGAGTATTGCTTGCGACCAGGGAAAATTCCGGAAGAAGCATTTTCAAGCTATGATTTAAGTTCACTGCAATTCTTGATGACTGCTGCGGAACCGATACGAACCAAAGCTTACGATGCCTTTGTTGCGAAATTTAAACCTTTGGGATTGAATCCACATCATTATTTTGCGGCTTACGGTCTAGCAGAATTTTCCCTTGCAGTTTCTAATTACGGAAGAACGTATGTCCAAGTGGACAGCGCAGCACTTAACCGAAACGAAGTAATGGTGGTGGATGAAAAAGAATCCTCGACCTCTGTCCATACGATTATGAGCTGTGGGAAGATTTTGGGTGATACGAAAGTCAAAATCGTTCGTGTCCAGGAGGAAGCTGTTGAGGTCAAGGTAAAAGAAGTAGGGGAGATCTGGTTAGCAGGTTCGAGTAAATGTCTTGGTTATTGGAAACAACCGGAATTAACGAAACAGCAGTTTCAGGCCAAATTGGTTGACTCGGACGAAGAATGGTTGCGAACCGGTGATCTTGGATTTATACTGAATGATGAAATTTATATCTGCGGCCGAACCAAGGATATGATCATTGTTCGTGGATTGAATTATTACCCGCATGACATTGAATTACTGACAGAGCAAGATAAAAATGTACGCAAAGGTTGTTCTGTAGCCTTTTCAATGGAAGAAAATGGACGTGAAAAAGTAATTGTTGTTGCCGAATTGAAATCTGGAAAGACAACGGCATTCACCGATGATATAAATCAGCGCATTCAGCAATATTTAGGAATTTTAGTGGATTATTTTGTCTTTATTCCTGCTCGGACGATTTCTAAAACAAGTTCAGGAAAGATCATGCGCAGTCAAATGAAACAGCGCTTTTTGACAAACGACTTACAGGTCCTTTCATCTGTTCTTTTTGATGACACTGAAACGATGAGCATCCAACAAGAGGATAAAATATCCATGCTTTCAGATATTGTGGGTGGACCTTTTGAGCAATTGTTTCAAAAGTATGCACTCACTGGAAACGAAAGTGAATCACTAGCAGAATTAGGTTTTGATTCGTTACGCTTGGCAGAATTTGCACACGATTTGAAGCAAACCATTCAAGGTGAGGGATATGACGAATTAGCACAGGAAATTGACTTGCGCCTTCTTCAGAAAATTGCCATGTCTGAATTGTTTGAGCTCGTGCAAGGACTCGAACACGCTGCGCCTCAAGCAAAATTCCGTTTCAAAGCTGCATTTAACCGAATTCACAAAGAATTCTCGCTAATGGAGCAAGAGATGATGCGTCAAGATGCACAATACGATTTAGCCAAGGAACTGAATTGGAGTCCAAATGATTTGACAGCTAAAGGTTCCAGTGTTTTTCTCACCGGAGCAACAGGATTTTTCGGCCCCTTTATTCTACAAAGTATCTTGGAACAAACTTCGGAGGATGTTTGGGTGTTGGTTCGAGCCAATTCCTTAGATGAGGGACAAGAAAAACTTCGAAAATCTTTTGAAACCATTCATCCATCGGAAAAACAATGGGTACAATTTAATGACCGAACACACATCGTGTTGGGTGATTTGTCTAAAGTGAAGTTTGGATTGAGTCCATCAGAATGGGAACAACTCGATGAAAGGATTCATACGATTTACCACAATGGAGCACTGGTGAACTATTTGTTGGATTATGAATCCATGCGTGGAATAAATGTAGATGGAACATCGGAGGTACTGCGTCTAGCAATGGGCAAAGTTCATAAGTGCCTCAATCATATTTCAACGACCTTTATTTTTGGTTGGTCTGTTAAGGATACCTTGTTTGAAACGGATCGCAATCAAGAAATGGAACGTTTGGATTTCGGCTACAGTCAAAGTAAATGGGTTTCGGAACAATTGGTGTTCAATGCCATGAAACATGGATTAAAAGCACGCGTTTTTCGTCCCGCTTTGATTTCTCCGTCGATAAACGGAGCTGGCTATAATTTCGATATATCCATACGCTTACTTGCCTTTATGTTGAAGCATGGTATTGGAACTTTGGCTCAAAATCAGGTGAGTTTTACACCAGCAAATCTTGGCGCGCACAATATTGTTGCCATTAGTCAATTGGACGAAAGTACCGGCATGACGTTTCACGTAACGCGCGACACGTACGCCAGTATGAAGGATATTACCGATATCTTAGCGAAATTGACAGGGAAATCATTCGAACATTTTTCATTAAAGGATTTTGTTCCGGAGGTTGTTGGACGTTGTCAAAAAGATGATTTGCTTTTCCCTTTATTGAATTTCTTGGTCAAGTCAGTGGAAAATATCGGTTCGATGGAATTCAAATTATATAGCAATTCAAATTATTGTAAATTTAGAATGGAATCCCAACATGGAATGATTGATCCAAGTTTGGAGGAAGTCGTTCAAGGAATACTAACGTTTATGTTGAATCATCACATTGTGAACATTGATTGATTTATGGCACTTTCGAAAATAACCAATACACCAAATGTACCAACCTGGCAAGTCGCAATGGATACGGCTGCTTTGTTGAATAGTCCCGTTCAGGTTTTTGAAAAATACCGAAAACTATATGGAAATGTGTTCTCTTTTCGCTTTGGCGTGAAGCGTACCATTGTTGTTGCTGATCCTGAATTATTGAAACACGTATTAAAGGACAATAACGATAATTACCATAAATCACACATTCAAACGGAACGATTTGTGGAATTTCAAGGAGTAGGACTAACCAATAGTCACGGAGATTATTGGCACCGTCAACGCCGCTTGTTGAGCATGGGCTTTACGCGTTCACGCTTGACGGAAATCCTACCCATTCAACTAAAAGTTCTGGAGGATTTCATGAAGGGATTCGAAGCGGATGTCGCCAAAGGACCGGTGGACATTCATCGTCAAATGGTGATGTTCACCTTGTTGTCTGTTGGGAAATCCCTTTTTGGCAGCCAAATGAAAAAAGCAGAATTGGAGCAGTTTGCGGATGCTATTGCTGAAGTTCAAGCGTATTTGGTGAAGAAAGTGGTGCAACCGTATTTATTCCCATGGTTTGCATTGACAGGACAGGATAAAAAACACCATAAAATCCGAACGGAAGGCGAGCAAATTGTCATTGACTACATCGAAGAACGACGCAAAAGTCAGGACAAAGGATTCGACATTCTTCAATTGATTTTGGATACACCTTACAAAGATACGGGAGCGTTAATGGATGATGAAACGGTGAAAGTTGAAATCCTTCAATTGTTGGTTGCAGGTAATGAAACGTCTACAACCGCGGCAACATGGACCTTCTATCAACTTTCCAAATATCCAGAACATGTGCGTAAAATTCGTGCGGAAATTGATGCCGTTTTTGGCGATGGAGCGGTGACGTATGCAAAATTGCATGACCTGAAATACTTGATTAATGTGTTGGATGAGTCCATGCGAAATTACCCTCCTTTTTGGATGATTGATCGTGTTGCCTTAGCGGATGATGAATTTAACGGAGTGAAAATCCCTGCAGGAACAACTGTTGTCCCGTACATTTATGGTGTGCATCACAATGAAACCGTTTGGCCGAATCCAGATGTATTTGACCCCACGCGATTCGAGCAAAAACAACATCCGTTTGCCTTTATTCCTTTCGGTGGAGGTCCACGCGTGTGTATTGGTCAAAATATGGCGTTGATGCAAATCCTTTTAGTCTTGGCGACAATCATTCGTAAATATGATTTTAACGTAGTGAATGGAAAGGAAATCGGAATAAAATCGATGATGTTATTGCGTCCCGACGGACCAATTCCCATGGATTTTAGATCCGTTTAAGGAGTCGATCGATCACAATAGTAAGTTTCCCAATGCGTTTTTAGTTTTTGGACTAAATCCCCGTCTTTGGAATAACTGGCTTTTTGATGCGTTTTGTTTTTATCTAAAAAGGCAGCAAAATCTTCCGGATGAAATGCACCCAGCGAAAGTTGCTGATAGGCATTTCGTAAAACATCTTTCGTATGTTGATGTAACTCTTCAAAAGCAATTTCGAAAAGTTGCCCTTCTGGAATGAAGGATTTCTCTTCTTCATAGTTTTTCATCACTCGTAGATATGACCACAAGACTAATTCAGAAATCTCCTCTTTCGACAAGTGCTGCAAGCTATTCTCTCGTTGAATCGCTTCCCATAAATACATGC
Organism: uncultured Flavobacteriales bacterium; assembly: GCA_903879765.1. GTDB lineage: Bacteria > Bacteroidota > Bacteroidia > Flavobacteriales_D > Crocinitomicaceae > UBA952. The sequence continues at coordinate 2,880 of CAIRMS010000259.1, read as the reverse complement.
TTGAATGATAAACATCATAGGAATCTCGCGAAATATAAATGAAAGATGCGTTTGGATATTCCTTCAAAAGAGCTTGAATCCGTGCGGTATCTCCAGGTGATTTCACGATGATTCGTTTTCCTTTAGCTTGCCAAGAAAGTTTCCGGATGAGGTAATCATAATCGGATAAGTCCAATGTGTTTCCCTCTGCAAAAACCTGTTCGTTCATCCATTTTTTATACTGTTTTGGAAACAGATGTGCCCAGGTGTATGCTTGCGAACTCCCCATGGAACAAAGTGCGGTATCGAACTCGCCACTAAGATTGAAGTCTAATGTTGTGCGTTGAAAGGAATACCTTATTCCAATCGTTTTAGAAACGCGGTTCAACAGTGGATTTAACCAAGATTCTGTCCAAATGAAATGATCAGAAAATAACATTCGGTACAGGGTCATCGTACTGAAATTTTTATCCTGATGAAGAAGGTTTTGCAAATGGGAAGTTCCACTTCGCCAATGGCCTAAAATGAAAATGGGATCATCTTTCAATACATGTTTTCGAATACGTCGTTCGAAAAGTAAGACTTCCACCATCCTCAATGGCTCCATCAATATAAAACGAAGAAAATAGACGACAAACATGGGAATTCGACGAAAGGAAATTCCACCCATGAACATGGACTGTCGCAAAAAAACGAAAAGTGGATAAAAAGGAATGTATCGTTTCATCTCAATTGAATCCATGAAAGTAAGCAATATTTTCTCGATTTATACGCGAAAAAAAATCCTTATTTTTGGGTGTAAACAAGAATCCATTATTCATGACTCAATTCGCTACGTCCTTTCAAAAAGATTCCGCATTCGGGGAAACGGTTAGAAAACGTGTATTTGCGTACATGAAGGAAAATAAGCTCCCAAAACAAGCGAATGCACCAATGATCTTGAAAACACTCTTGCTTTTTGGTGTGTACCTTGGATTGTTTGTAGGATTACTTTTGAATCCCTTTCATTCCTTGGCATGGATGTTTGGAATGTATTGTTCTTTGGGAATATTACTTGGAATCATTGGAATGAACATCATGCACGACAAAGTTCATGGCGCTTATACTGAAAATAACTGGTGGAACTTTCTTTTAGAAATTCCCATTTTCATGATTGGACTTGAATCGCGTATTTGGCACATTGAACACAATATCTTGCATCATAATTTTACAAATGTCGAAGGAATGGATCATGACATTCATCACCGATTTGTCTTTCGTTTTTCAGAGAATCAACCGAAACGTTGGTTTCACCGCTTTCAACATTTCTATGCGCCGTTCATCTATGGCATGTTACTTTTTGAATGGCTCACACTAAAGGATTTCGTGAAAGTCATCCAATACCGAAAGAGAAAGTTAATTCACTCGGACAAAGAGGCGATTCTCTTGTTTATTCAAATTCTTTTGAAGAAATCAGCCTTTCATGCCATCTTTTTAGGGATCCCATTATTCGCCTTAAATTTCAATCCGTGGTGGATTGCTTTAGGTTATTCTTCCATGCTTGTTTGCGGTGGATTTTTCATGACGATGGTTTTTCAATTGGCACACATTGTTCCGGATGTTCGTTTCATTCCGAATGACCAAAAAAACATTGAAGAAAATTGGTTTATTTATCAAATGCAAACAACTTCCAATTTCGCGAATCATCATCCACTGGTAACTAAAATAATCGGTGGACTAAACTACCAAATTGAACATCATTTGTTTCCAACCATCTGCCATGTGAATTATCCATACATTTCGCCAATTGTAAAGCAAACGGCAGAAGAGTTCTCTGTCCCATATTATTGTTTGCCAACTGTTGGATCAGCGGTTCGCGCTCATTTTCGCTTGTTGAAATCCTTGGGTAAGTAGCTTATTCCTTAATGAATTTCGCTTGACGGATTTCCCCAGATACAGTTTCCATTACACAAACATACATTCCACTTTCTAGTTGCGAAACGTCGATTTTAGCTGTTGTCATGTCTTCTTGAACAAGGATAGTTTCTCCTGTCAATGAATAAATTTGTATGGATGCTAAATCCTCTGAATGTGCAATTGATAACTCGTTTTGAACAGGATTCGGGTAAATCTTCATTTCGTTCGATTGAATCGTTTCGAGACCTGTTACAACATTGTGGAATAATACATTGTCCACGTAAACGACACCACTTCCACTTGGATTACCAGAAAAAATCAATTGAGCAATGTGGTTGTTGGATGCAAGATTCACGAAGTCTGTAAGTGAAATATCTAAAGTTATCCAGTTTTCCAATGTTGGCGTAAAAGTTAATTCATGCTCTGTGTCATCGCCACCAGCATAGGCTAAATCATTTCCGAAATCGACTAATTTTACGCGGAAATCAGTCATATTAGCTGTCCAAAAATTCAAGTACAAATGTGTCATATTTGAAACATTCAAAAGATTACCTCCAGTAGTTTCAACTCCTACAAAGTTCAATCCAGTGTATTTTTTCGTATCGTTTCCTTGTATTTGGATATCATTCAAAGTTCCCTGAGACCATGCAGTTTGCCACGTATTCACCGGAACATTTGTGTACACATTACTAAACATCGAAATCACATCATTCGCAATAAATGTTGGATCTGGGGCAGGAGTCATTGGTGTTGCCAATGGTGGACCAGGTGTTCCAAAAGTGATGTTGTCAAAATAACAGATGTTCGTAGAAGTTCGGTTTTGGAAATCTGGGAATATAATCACTTGGTTGATTCCACTAGATGTTGGCAGACCAAGTATCGGAGTGAAATCGAATGTTAATTCCTCCCATTTGTTGATTTGCGTGTTTGCAACCAGTAATTCGCCTGTTGATGCACCTGAACCTGTGGCGAATTTTATTCCTACGTTACTAATAACAGGTTTGT
>CAIRMS010000258.1 GCA_903879765.1 uncultured Flavobacteriales bacterium | reverse complement strand
GCGATCTTGAATGACATTGCGCCTCCACCCTGTTTCTTTTGCTTGATAATGGTGATACAGTGGAATGGAATCCATTAGATTTCCGTCAATGGAATAAACCAACAAAACATCCTTTGGATAGTTAAAAATAAGAATGGAATCGTTTCGATGAAACATCGGCGCATAGACTTCCTGGTAATAAATCGATTGCGTAAAGTAATTCGCTCCAATGTAAATCTCCGCATCGATTCCTGTCTCGAGTTCTTTGTTTTTCGCCCACAACTTCGTTCGGACATCCATCCATTTGTATTCTGAGCGATACAATTCCATCATCAAATCATCTTTGATATTCACGATGGATTTATAGGATGAATCCAATTGATCATAGACATAGTAATCGAAAGCTGGATAAATTTTACTGAAATCCGAGAAGAAAATCTTGGAAGTATTCGTATCTACAATCGGATCAATGTATTTGAAATAATAATCCTTGGGAATTTGACCTAATTCAATTTGATCACCGTCTGAATACACTCCATAAACATGCTCTTTGCAGATGACGTGGGCATTTCCGCGGAAATCGCGTTTCAATTCAATGGCTTGATCATTCAACAATACGCTTGACTTGGTCGCTGATCCATCGTACAACAACAACTCGCTCCCTTTCTGCAATTGCTTGGGATACGCTAATAAAATGATGTCGCCATTCGCTTGAAGTTCAAAATCACCGACACTTAAACGCTTACTCCCAAAAACAGTATCTGGAACGCCTACGGATTTCACAATGACTTCCTTTGAGGTTTGAATGCGCATTGGTATTAACAGAACCTCTAAACGAATAGTATCCTTGCGCTCCTTGAAATGAAATTCGATGTTAGTCGTTTGATAAATCGCATGGCGGAATTCAAAATACAATGTTCTCCCTAATTCGATATTATTCAATGGATAATCCGCTATCCCATTCACCGACTTTTGATAAACAATGGAATCTCCTCCTAAAAATTGAGACATCGTGATTCCGACATTGGAAACTAGATCTCCTGTGCGTTTGTCGATACAGGTCAAACGAAGCATTTGTCCATTCACATGAACAGTACTACATACCAAGAATAAAAACAGGAATAATCTCATCTTATTCATGAGATGGTTTCAAAAGTGAAATTCCATAAAGGAATTAAATGATCACGTTCCAATTAAACGTATCCGGCTCTTTACCCGTCTTCACATCATCCATGTGTTGTTTGATGCGATTCGAAATGGTACGTGTTTCGAATGCCGGCAATTCAAGGATTTCGTCACGGTAACCAATCACAATAATTTGTGCGATTGTTGCAGCAGTTCCAGCTCCAAACGCATCTTCCAATGTTCCGTTTTTCGCAGCTGTAACGATTTCTTCTACGGAAACTTGACGTTCTTCAATTTCTATTCCCCAACTTGCAGCGAGTTCTAAAACCGAACGTTTTGTGATTCCACGTAAAATCGTATCCGCCTCTTCAGAAGGTGTAATTAACTTTCCTCCAATTTGGAATATGATGTTCATCGTACCAGATTCCTCAATGTACAAATGTTCTTTCGCGTCGGTCCAAACCAATTGATGGAAACCTTGCATTTGACATTGTTTTGCTGGATACAAAGAAGCACCGTAGTTTCCAGCAGCTTTCGCACGACCAACTCCACCTTTTGCAGCACGCGTGTAATGTTCTTCAATTTTCACACGAACTGGCTCAGCATAATACGCTCCAACTGGAGAAGTAATTACCATGAATTTATAGGTGTCGGATGGTTTAATTCCAACCAACTCATCCGTTCCAAACAAGAATGGACGAATGTATAAGGAATATCCTGGACGATCAGTCACCCAATCTTTGTCCACAGCAACTAATTGTTTGATTGCTTCAATGAAAATATCTTCTGGAACTTCCGGCATACACATACGTGCAGCTGATTGCGCAAAACGTTTTGCATTCATGTCCGGACGAAACAAAATGACTTCGTCTTCTACATTTTTATAGGCTTTCAATCCTTCAAAAATCGATTGACCATAATGCAACGCTGACATTGCAGGGTGCATCGGGATCGGTTGAAAAGGAACGATTTTCCCTTCTTGCCATTGTCCATCGGCATATTCCATAATGAACATGTGATCCGAAAAAATTCGTCCAAATGGTAAGTTATCCCAATCTACTTGAGCAAGACCAGATTGAGTGTTTTTTTCAACTGAAAAATTGAGAGATGTAGTTGACATACGCGTTTATTGTTGCGCGAATATACGTCCTTTATTCCTCCTTCACAACTAATTTTATTCACAAGACAATTCTCGTACTTTTGTAGGGAAATAGATCCATGTGAGTAAAAGCGAGGCAGTATTAAAACAATTTTGGGGATTCGATCAATTTCGACCGAATCAAAAGGCCATTGTAGAAGATGCAATTGCCGGCCAAGATGTGCTCGCACTTTTACCCACCGGCGGAGGCAAATCGATTTGTTTTCAAGTACCTGGATTAATCCGTGAAGGAATTACGATTGTCGTTTCACCTTTAATTGCCTTGATGCAAGACCAAGTGGACAACCTCAATAAACGCGGAATTAGAGCGAAAGCAATCACCTCCGGGATGAGCTACAAGGAAATTGATTACATCCTCGATAACGCGCGTTTTGGCGGACTAGATTTTTTGTACACCTCTCCGGAACGTTGTCAGTCGGATTTATTTGTGGAACGTTTCAAACTCATGAATGTTGGACTTCTGGTGGTCGATGAAGCGCATTGTATTTCGGAATGGGGACATGATTTCAGACCAAGCTTCATGCACATCAAGGACCTTCGGTTACACAAACCAAATGTTCCAGTATTAGCACTGACTGCCACGGCAACAGAACGCGTAAAAAAGGACATCATCCAGCATTTAGAATTAAAGAAAGTTCGGATTCACGAAGCATCTTTTGTGCGACAAAACCTCCATTACCAAGTGCGCAAAACCAGCAATAAAATTGAATCCATTTTAGCGGCTTGCAAACATTCAACGGGTGTGGGAATTATCTATTGTCAAACGAGACGATCCGTTAAAGAAATGGTGAAACTGCTGATGTCGAACCGAATTTCCTGTGGAGTTTACCATGGCGGATTGACAAAATCAGAACGTGAACGCATGTTAAACGATTGGATGTCCAAAAAACGCCGCATCATGGTCGCGACAAACGCGTTTGGTATGGGCATCGATAAACCAAATGTCCGATTTGTTCTTCACTATGAAATCCCTAGTTCATTAGAAGCATATTTTCAAGAAGCTGGACGCGGCGGAAGAGATGGCGAAAATGCAAAAGCGCTTTTGTTCTTTGAGGAGAATGACACCGAAAATCTTAAAACCGCTACCTTAAAGAAATTTCCAGCAAAAACGGATGTGCTAAATACCTACCGTGCCATCTCTAATTTTCTGAAAATCGCTATTGGATCAGGGAAAGACGAAACATATCCGCTCGATTTAAAAAAAATGTGTCAAGTCTATAAACTAGATTACGAAACAACCTTTCACTCGCTGAAAATACTCGAGTTGAACGAAAACCTACTTTTCTCAGAAGGCACGTTTCATCCAACCAAACTTCGTTTTCTTGTCACCAATCGAGAGCTTTATAATTTCCAGATTCAATTTGAGTCCATACATCCGTTATCCACACTTTTAATCCGCTCCTACCCCGGAATCTTTGAATATTTCCATGCAATTCACGAAGATGAGATCTGCAAAAGACTAAAAATCAATTCTGAACGTTTAACTCAACAACTAGAGTTTATGCAACAACACGGAATCATCGATTTAAACCTCAGAAGCAGTCTTCCAACCGTTACTTACATAACGGAACGATTGCCGGATAGCCACATTTACTTAAAACCAAGTATTTACAAGGAAAGACGCGACATTGCTATTCAAAAATCGGAGGCAATGATTCAGTTTTGTCAAAAAAACGAATGCCGTTCACAGCAAGTATTGACTTATTTTGGACAGACATCAGAACCATGTGGAACCTGTGACGTTTGTCAAAAAAATTCGATGCCGCTTGATTCCATTCCCCGAAAAATCCTTGAGATCCTAGAGAAACAATTATCGCTAAAAGAACTGTCTTCTGAAATCAATCTAACGGAAAAAGAAACAGAAAATTATATACGCGAATTTTTAAAAATCGAAATCATTATCTGGATGGATGGAAAGTTTTACTTGAACTAAATCTTTCCAACTATGTCAACTGTTTCGCCGGATTTTCGTCCAGCCTTCTCGCGCTATCCCTTTGTGT
>CAIRMS010000257.1 GCA_903879765.1 uncultured Flavobacteriales bacterium | reverse complement strand
TGTCCAACCAAAAAATGGGGAAATTAGTGTTGCGTCTATAGCAGCTGCAGTTGCCTGAAGACTCCACAAACTAACATCCGCAGCTCCAGCTACTCCTAATAATCCAAGGTCAAGTGTTGCCGCAGCGCCCCACCATCCTACATGTACTGCGCCAAGAACAGGAACAGCAAGGGGGGCTAAAAGTGGAGAGTAAATTCTTTTCTTAACACTTCCTTTGGAAATTTTCAATTCATCCGGATAGTAAGGTGTAATTGTATTGTATAATTCAGCGATGTCCTTGTCATTTGGAACATGGAATCCTTGCGGGCAAACATTTTTATCGTTCACCAATGTGCAGAAGTTGTAGAATGTGCCTTCAATACTTTCGTTCACAATTCCCGGGGCTGTAGAATTTGCCCATTGAGCTTCAGTCAAAAGAGGGATTTCAGTTCCATCGTTGAAAACTGTTGATCGCAGGTTTTCTGTCATCCAAGTTTGATTACCAATTGTGGTGGTTAAATAAATATTTCCTTCACTATCCGCTACTTCATTGTTTAATATACTTCTACTTCCTTGCGAAATTTCAATCTGAACCATCTGATTTGTTTCGACATCAAAGTTGGATTCTATCAAAACGATATCCACATTTTTATTTTCTTTATTAAAACGTTTGAATGTTGCTGAGCTTGGTAAGGAAACTTCAAAATTCCCTGAAATATTATCGTAGTATTCTTTTGATATTTCATTACCAACAATTAAAATGTTTCCATTAGCACGAAAACACTCCATGTTTTCAATATGGATACATGGTACATAATAATTATCAAGTCCATAATATCCTCCATCTAAGGAATACGAGAATTTAAAGGTGTTACCATCAATTTGTTTATCAGTTTCCAAAACAATATCATAAAGTGAATCAGAAATGATTTTCCCTAACAAATATTCTCTCTTTTTTATATTCTCAATTTTGAGAACATACCCAGGATACAAAACCTTATCAAATGAAATGACATATTGATCATTTCTGAAGTAAGTCGTACCTAAATTGACGCTTTGACCGAAAGAAACAAAACAATTAACTGAAAACAAGAATATTAAAAGTGACTTCATTGTATAAATTTTACTTACTAAATTTTAGCTAATTTATGGAATTATAAACGAAACACCCAACAATCATTTCAAATACCTGAAATCTTGACCGGCTTTTACGGTTAAAAGTGTTTCGTAAATCAAGCGGATGCAATTTTCTACGTCCTCTTTTTGAACCATCTCCACAGTAGTGTGCATGTAACGCAACGGCAATGAAATTAAGGCGCTCGTTACTCCTTCGTTCGAATAGGCAAACGCATCTGTATCAGTTCCTGTGGAACGAGAAACCGCTGCACGTTGGAAAGGAATTTTGTTTTTCTCTGCTGCTTTGATGATTTGCTTCAAGAAATTGTTTTGAACCGCTGGACCATACGTTAACACTGGACCAGCTCCCGATTTTTGGTCGCCATTTTCGATTTTATCCACCATTGGTGTTCCAGTATCGTGACAAACATCGGTAATCAAAGCTAAATCTGGCTTGATGCGATGCGCCATCATTTCTGCTCCACGTAATCCGATTTCTTCTTGAACGGAATTCACAACGTACAAGGTAAAAGGCAATTTCTTTTTCGCGTTTTTCAACATACGAGCAACTTCTGCAATCATAAATCCACCCATGCGGTTGTCTAGTGCGCGTCCAACGTATTTGTTCTTGTTCAAAATCATGAATTCATCTTCAAACGTTGCCACGCAGCCAACATGAACACCAAGTGCTTCGACTTCTTCTTTTGAAGAACATCCACATCCAAGAAAATATTTTTCATGCTTGGCGTCTCTTCTTTTTGCTGACGCATGTGAATTGCGGGCCAGCCAAATACTGCTTTTACGGTTCCTTTGTCCGTATGAATGTTCACGCGTTTCGAAGGTGCAATCATATGGTCCGAACCACCGTTTCTTCTTAAATAAATGAATCCATCCTTCGTAATGTAGTGAACAAACCATGAAATTTCATCTGCATGGGCTTCAATCACCACTTTATACGGCTGACCTGGATTGATGATTCCTGCAACGGACCCATAATTGTCGGTGATGTATTCGTCTACATATGGCTTGATGTAATCTAACCACATTTTTTGCCCAGCGGATTCGAATCCTGTTGGACTCGCATTATTTAAATAATTTTCTAGAAACTTCTCTGATTTCGCTTGAATAATTTTTGCCATTTTCTTTATTTCATTAATGATACATTTCCTTTGATGATGTTTCGTGATCCACCGATGCAATCGACTTCTAAATAATAATCAAACACGTCTGGATCGAGTTTTTTTCCTTTAAATGTCCCATCCCATCCGATGCTTTGATTCGTACTTTCAAACACTAATTCTCCCCAACGGTCAAAGATGCGAAAAACAAATTTCTCAATCCATATTCCGCGGACATAAAGCACATCGTTTTCTTGGTCACCATTTGGCGTAAAGGCATTTGGAACAAAAACATAAGGTTCATCACAAACTATTTCATAGACCCTCACCAGTGCGGTGTCCGATTTTGTACAGAGTCCGTCGGTTGCTGTTAAGGTGTAGCTTGTTGTTTCAGTCGGAGAAACAATGCTTGTCAATGACGTTGGACTCACTATTGTTGCAGTGGGACTCCACGTAAAATTAGCATTTGCAGGGACAATTCCTGTTAACTGAGTTGATCCACCAGGCATAATGAGGTTTGGATTTGCAGTAGCTAATACATTCCCATTGTTGAACGTGGATACATACACAAATTGGGAATCCAAAACAACACACCCTTGAGGTGATGTTGCTTGCAAGTAAACGTATTGTGAACCTGGCAACGTACATTGAGCGGTCGCTTGATTGTTTGGGTTAATCAGCACATTTGGACTAGACCATAGATATGTAAATGAACCTGAACCATTATTATTCGCTTGCAACTGCAATACATTTGTGATACAAATAGAATCCAAGCTCTGAATAGAGATTGATTCGCCGAAAATAGATATGTGGACGCTATCGATCACGCTACAATAGCCATTGTCCGCTTGAAAATAATACGTTTGATTCTGTGGGTCAACGAGTGATAAAATGGGATTCTGAAGGTTCACATTCAAGGTATCACTGAAATCAGCAAAATTTGACCAAACAAAGGATGTAGCGGAACCTGTCATGATGGGAGTCAAGGTAGTTTCGACCGATTGACACAAGAAAATTGTGTCTAAAAGATTCACCAGCAAAGGAGCGGAAACTTCAACAGTCATTGAATAAGAATCTTGTCCCAAACAGATACTATCTGAAATCGTCAATTGAATTGGATAAATTCCAGGACTTGAAAACGTAACAGTTGGATTAAAATTGACCGAATCAACTGTGCCATTTCCTAAATCCCATAAAAAATCCGTCGTAAAAGTCGAACTATTGTTAAAGGTCACGGTGAATGGTGCGCAGCCCAAAGAGTCATCAATGGAAAATATCGCTTGCAGTGGGACATCAAACGCAAGAAAAACACTATCCAATTTCGAACAAAAGGGATTGCTTACTTCAATGTAATACCAACCTGGTGTGGATACTGTTGCCGTTGAATCGTTCGGATTATTTAAGGGATTACTCAAATTGACATTTTGCGACCAAATGAATTGTGTCCCTGTTCCGTTATGAAACGCAACGAGTTCAAATGGATTCGAACTACATAAACTGATCGTATCTAATACATTCAATTGGATGGAGTCCAAAACGAGTACCTGAATATTTGCTGTGTCGGTTAACAAGCAAACACTGTCTGTCACATAAAGATTCACGTTATATGAACCTGCTTGTGTGTAGGTAACTGAAGGATTAAAAATCACACTTGATGTATCTCCGTTGCCAAAATCCCATAAATAGGAATCTAATTGCGTCGATGTATTTTGAAAATCAACGGTTAAATCTGTACACCCTGCCACGTTGTTGGTAGTAAACGAAGCAGTCGGAATCAATTGAAAATCGAACTTGAAAACTAGGTTGTTGCAATTGGAGGAATTGTTTGAGGAGGACCAAGCTCCTGGAGATGTTGGAAAATCACTGTGCGCGCCACATCCACCACAAACAGACTGATAAACGACACCGTTTTTATCAAAACGTGATGTTCCGCCATCAACATGCTCCTGCGCCAAAGAACCACCGATATACGAACCATAAAGTAAACCGGAAAAGTCGTTTTGGACAACCATTAGATAGAAATCAAAACCTGTAGTTGTCGATTGAAAGGCATTTGGTGAAATCGGCATTCCACTAATCGGAACGGATTGCAAAATATTTGCTCCCCATCCGGAAACGTACATGTTTCCGCAGATGTCAACTAGAAAAGCCGCTGGTGAAATGTTAATTGATGGACTTCCATTTCCAATGACCGTTGACGCAAGGTTGGTCGTTAAATTTGGATTCAGCTTCAAAATAAACTGGCTACTTCCAGGATTGGAATATGGCGCATTGTTGACAGGAAACGTTCCTCCCACCGATTGACCCAACAAGAAAATTTGATTCAAACGATCAATTTCAACAAAGAATACTTGGTCGTAGTTTGACGCTCCTACGTAACTCGCTTTTTGAATGCTCGTACCCGCTGGAACTAATTTCACCACAAATCCATCTGTTTTTCCACCTTGAAAGGAACTTTGAAATGCTCCGCTTGTTCCCGATAAATTGGTCGAACAAGTTCCTCCAGCGAAAACAATCGCTCCAAGAGTATCCAACTTCACCGAATAACACGCATCAGAATTGTTTCCACCATAAAAGGAAGAGAATTGTAAATTTGAGAATGATGCATTCAATTTAAAAATCACACCATCTTGTCCGGCTGATTTCACCCCCTGAAAGGCGTTCAAAGTTGGAAAATTAGCGGAGCGAGTGCAACTAGCGATGTAAACGTTATTCAACGAATCCAACATGATTTCACCTCGGAATTGATCACCGTAATTGGTCGTTAAGGAATCATACGCTGCAACGGAATTGTATGGCAAACCTGTTGAGCGATAATTCACCCCGTCATTATCCGAACCGCCCACATACGTTGATGCCAATAAATTCTGTCCGTTTGACGCTATTTTCGAAATGAATATATCCGTGCCTTGACCTGAAAAATACACACCGTTGTACAAGAAATTGGCACCGCTTGTTCCCCCGCCGTGTGTTGCTTGAAATGCACCGGATGTCGTTGGGAAATTAGTACTCGAAGTTGCACCGAAAACATAAATGTTATTCAGCGAATCACAAATCAAACTATGTGCGGTTTCCGTTCCTTGTGTCATGTCTCCCCCACCTAAAAAGGCTGACCATAACATATTGGTTCCCGTTGGATTATACTTTGTGACAAACACATCGGTAATTCCGTAAGATCCTGCAATGGACGTGAAATTCGGAGAAATATCAAAGGAATTCGCGTTTGGAATAGGGAAGTTGTTTCCGTAAACCATTCCAGCTGAGTAGGCCGAACCATCGTTTCCATACGTGGCTGTCATTCCGAAATTATCCGACACGGAACCGTTGTATGTCGCAAAAACAAGGACTGGATCAATCACTAACGGGAATTCTTTGTTGTACTTTCCTAATTCATAACCATAACTTCCCTCTTGCTCCTGAAACGAACAAGAAACCGGGATTTTTTTTCCGTTGATGAGTTGGTACGCAATGGGACGTTGCTCAATGATTTCTCCGATAGCCGTTTTTAGGATCAAACGTCCGTCTCGAATGCGAATCGACGAATATTCTCCGGAATACATCCAGCGAATTTCGTTTGGATTTGCTTCCGGCTCGACAAAAAACGAATACTTCAAGGCATTTTTATCACTCTCCCAAAGCAAATGAATATCGGAATAAAAGTGCTGGTATTCCACCTTTGAGTAGGTGTGTACGTCATGCGTCCATTTCGTGGAGTCATTCCCAAGAAAGTAATTGTAATAATGTGTCGAACGTCCTTCAGTAGAAAGTAATTTGTCCGTTTTCGATCCAAGAAACTTTTGCTGAATGAGTGCCGATTTCAGGCTTGGATTTTCTATGTTTTTTAATTCATAGTGTGCTTTGTGCAGATCCGATAGATCTTGCAATTGAAATAAAATGGAACTGTCGCTTATCCATAATTTCCCGCCAGAAACAGACGATTGAAACTGTACAACGGAAGGCCATTGTCCTTTGTTTTCAATGAATTGTATTTCGTTATGAGGCATTGCTTCATGAGAATCCTGCGCATGCACCTGATAAAGTGACGCGAACAAGAAGAACACAAAGAAGTAACGCATTTTCAAAACGACTATTTTCACGCTAATTTAATCATTTCAGATTAATTGAAATTAGGGTGTGTGAATCCCTTTGGAAATCATTAAATTCGTCCTTCAAACGCTTATTATGTCAAACGCACACAACCGTATTTGCCAACTACTTGATATTCAATATCCTTTGATTCAAGCCGGCATGATTTGGTGTTCTGGATGGGAATTAGCCGCTGCCGTTTCCAATGCTGGCGGACTTGGAATTATTGGTTCTGGATCGATGTATCCCGAGATTTTAGAAGAACAGGTCATCAAATGTAAACAAGCAACGAGTAAACCGTTCGCCGTGAATTTACCCATGCTTTACCCAGACATCGATAAGCACATTCAAACCATCATTAAACATAAGGTTCCGATTGTTTTCACATCAGCAGGAAATCCAAAAACATGGACAAAACATTTGCAAGATCACGGAATTAAAGTGGTACACGTCGTTTCCAGTGTGAAATTTGCACTGAAAGCGCAAGAAGCAGGAGTTGATGCGATTGTTGCCGAAGGTTTCGAAGCAGGCGGACACAACGGACGCGATGAAACGACCACATTTTGTTTGATTCCGATGGTGAAAGCGGCCATACAAATTCCCTTAATCGCTGCAGGTGGAATTGGCCCGGACGAGGAATGCTCGCTGCGATGAACCTTGGTGCAGAAGCTGTTCAAGTGGGAAGTCGCTTTGTGACGTCTATAGAAAGTAGCGCTCATGAGAACTTTAAACAATACATCATCGCTAGTGAAGAAGGTGACACAATATTGACATTAAAGGAACTGACACCGGTTCGGTTATTGAAAAATGAATTTTACACACAATTACAATCCGCCTATCAAGACGGAGCAGATAAAGAGAAATTAACGGAAATTCTCGGGCGTGGACGTGCGAAAAAAGGCATGTTCGAAGGAGATTTGATAGAAGGCGAATTGGAAATTGGTCAAATAGCCGGACTCATTGAAAAAATTATGCCTGCGGGTGAAATTGTTCAAGAAATGATGACTGAATTTCATCAAGCACTGAACGAACAAAAGAACTATTTATGATTCATTTTGAACGATTTAAATTGGAAAACGGCCTAACGGTCCTTTTCCACAAAGAAGCATCCACCCCGATGGCCGTGGTCAATTTATTGTACGACGTTGGTGCGCGCGACGAAAGCGAAGAGAAAACAGGATTTGCCCATTTATTCGAACATTTGATGTTTGGAGGATCGGTGAACATTCCCGATTTCGATGGACCACTTCAAGCCGCTGGTGGTGAAAGCAATGCGTTTACGAGCAACGACATCACGAATTATTACGATGTCCTCCCAGCTCACAACCTCGATACTGCTCTTTGGTTAGAAAGCGATCGCATGCTATCCCTAGCATTCACCGATAAAAGCTTGGAGGTTCAACGCAATGTCGTAATTGAAGAATTTAAGCAACGCTACTTAAATCAACCGTATGGCGACGTTTGGTTAGAATTGCGTCCTTTAGCGTATACCAAACACCCGTACAAATGGGCGACAATTGGAAAAGAGATCAAGCACATTGAGGATGCGAAAATGAGTGACGTGAAAGCGTTTTTCAAAAAGCACTATCATCCATCCAATTGCATTTTGTGTGTCATTGGAAACTTTGAGTTGGATTTTGTTAAAGACCGCGTTAATCATTTTTTTGGTTCCATTCCGAAAGCAAAGAAAACGTCACGCATTCTTCCATTAGAACCAGCTCAAGATCGTTTTAAATCTAAAACCATTGTTCGAAACGTTCCTGCAGATGCATTTTATTATGCCTTTAAAATGCCCGAACGAAAACATCCGGGATATTACTTTGCTGATTTGTTAAGCGACATCATGGGACGCGAGAAAGTATCCAAAATGTATGTCGACCTCATCAAGAAACAAAAATTGGTCTCTGAAATCAATGCCTACATTACGGGATCCGTGGATGAAGGATTATTCATCATTACGGGGAAATTGAATGAGGGAAAATCGTTTGCTGAACTTGATAAAGAAATCTGGAAAATCCTTGCGCACTACAAAACGACCTTGATTTCTAAAAAAGAATTGGAGCAAATTAAAATCAAACTTCGAACGGCACGCGCTTTCCAAGATCAAGGATTGTTGAACCGAGCGATGAATTTGTCCTTTTTTGAATTATTAGGCGATGCGAATGGAATTAACGAAGAACAAGAAATCTACCAGTCGATTCACGCGGAGGACCTCCGAACCTTTGCCAATCACTTGTTTGCCAAGAAAAATGGTGTTTTATTGAAAGTTAAAAAGAAAAAAAATGCTTAATCGTCAAGTTGCCCCGAAGCTCACACCCATAAAATCGATTGATTTCTCGGTCCCTGAAATGGTTGAAATCCATCCTGGCATTCCATTGTATTGGAAAAACAACATTGCCAATGAAACGTCAAAATTGGAATTGCATTTCAATGCTGGAACGACGATCGAAACGCCCATTTTGGCTTCTCTCTCTGCTGGACTTTTAATTTCCGGAACGAAATCAAAATCTGCGATTCAAATTCAACATGCACTTGATGCCGTTGGCGCGTATTACGATGTCAGCGTATCGCAAGAACAAGCTATCGTTACACTGTATGCATTAAATAGCTACTTGAAACAAGCTTTTGATATTTTTCACGAAGCATTTACTTCTGTCATTTTCCCGGAAAAAGAAGTGCAAGAAATCTGCAATGAGCGACAAGAAAAATTAAAGGTTCAACTGCAAAAAGTAAATGTGTTAGCACAGCGAAAAATACAGCAAGTCCTTTTTGAAGAAACGCCCTATTCACAAGTGATTTCGCAAAGTGATTACGCAACAGTGAAGCGAGCGGACCTCATCGCATTCCACCAAAAACACTATTTAAAAGGATTGTCGAAAGTCTTTTTAGTGGGTGATCTATCAAAGGAAGTCATGCTTGAGATAAAAGATGCTTGTGCCAATTTCGCGGGAGAAAATCTAAAACCCATCAAAAGTGAATTCACTGGTAAAGCACATATTTTTCATGAAGATAAATCAGATGCCCTGCAAACAGCGATTCGCATTGGGAAAATCATGTTCAATAAAACGCATCCGGATTTTATTTCCTTTTCGGTCATGAACACCATTCTCGGAGATTATTTCGGGAGTCGCTTGATGAGTAATATCCGTGAGGACAAAGGCTATACCTACGGAATTGGGTCCTACATGATGGAAAATACGCATTTCGGGTATTTCATGATTGCAACAGAAGTTGCCAAAGAAGTACGAGAAGCGACCATTCAAGAAGTGAAAAACGAACTCGAGCGACTACAAACAGAACTAGTTCCAGCCGAAGAATTGGAGTTGGTTAAAAGTTACTTGCTCGGACAATTGCTCAAAGCAGCCGATGGACCATACGCCATGTTGGATTTATTCTCTGGTGTAGAATTACACGGTATGGACATCTCTTTTTACAACAAATACATCCAAAAAATACAAGAAATTACTGCGGAAGAAATCCGCGAAATGGCGCGTAAACACTTGGATTGGAAAAGTTTGTCGATAATTAGCGTTGGCTAGCAACTTATTCAGTTAACTTTCGTTATAATAAATACGGACTTTTCCCGTTGTTTTACTGATGTTTAGAGTTATTTTTCTGCTTTCTTTTGTTTTGTTTTGTCAAAACGCATTTGCTTCCCATGTCATGGGAGGTGAAATCAGCTACAAACATTTGGGGGGAACGAATTATCAATTTGAGTTGATTTTTTACCGCGATTGCAACGGAGCAGATGTCAATCCAGTATCTGAACAACTAAAAGTTTGGAACAATCCAAGCTTATCGTCCATTAACGTAGATTTTGTTTCTCGTCAAGACATCTCCCCTACTTGTTCTCCCGTAGCCGGTTCACCCGGACCACTTCTTTGTGGTACTGGAAGCAACGGCGGAAACGGTCAAGGAGCTGTTGAAAAAGTTGTTTATCGCAGTACGTCAGTTTCTTTAACTGGTGTTCCACCTGCAAATGGTTGGATTTTCACCTACGAAAATTTCTCTCGAAGCAACACGGTTTCCAATTTAATGAATCCATCAAACTATGGAATCACTTTGGCGGCGAAAATTTATTCCTTAGACTCTCCCGACGATTCACCTGTGTTTTTTCAAGATCCACACTTCGTCAGTTGTGCTGGAACGCCATATACATTCAATGGAAATGCCATTGATCCGAACCTAGACTCCTTGGTTTTTTCCTTTGGAATTCCTTACAACAACATTCAAGGAGCTAGTTACAATCCACCAGTAGATCCCATTGCCGTTCCATTTGAAGTTGGATTTAGCGCAACAAATCCTACACCGAATCAAATTTTGAATCCAGGGAATATCCCAGCGAGTTTAAATCCTGTTTCAGGTGAATTGAATTTTACCTGTGTAAACATTGGAAATTACGTGGTGAAGGTTTTGGTGAAATCGTATCGTCAAGGAATCTTGATTTCAGAAGTTGAACGCGAAATGCAACTGATGGTCATGCCGTGTTCCGGAGGGAATAATCCACCAGTAATAACGCCGCCATTCCCAGGGAATTCCTTCGAGCTCACTGTGAATGCGGGAGATTTAGTTTCTTTCACCTTAAACGCAAGTGACGGCGACCTTTTACAAGATGGAAGTCCACAAACTTTAACCATGACTGGATCTGGACCAATGTATGGGACGAACTTCACTTCGAGTACAGGCTGTAGCGTTGCACCATGTGCGAGTTTAAACAACGGATTTCCTTTAAGTGGAACAGGTGCCATTAGCACCAATTTCAATTGGCAAACCACCTGTGATCACATTTCCGATGCACAAGGAAATACCGTGGATCAAATGACCTATAACTATGTTTTTCGTGTTCAAGACGATTACTGTCAAGTTCCACAAGTATCGTATGCGACGATCACAATTCATGTGTTGAATCCAGGAATCATTGACGCACCAGAAATCAATTGCATTCAAACGGCGAACACCAACGATTTGACCATTTTCTGGAATCCTGTCACCAATAATAACAATGCTTTTGTTTCCTATCAAATCTATTCCATACAAAATGGTTTAATTGGAACGGTTACCGACATCACTGCGAACAGCTTTATTGTCCCAGCGATTTACACAAACCACGAATTCTATTTAGCCGTTCAGTCCGGATGTAACGGTGGAACACTTCGCTACAGTGATACGATCTCTAACATTTTTCTGACGCTTGTCAATCCAAACAATGGAACAGCCGTTTTAAATTGGAACAAACCACGTGCGACGCCGCTTCCGACTTACAACGACTATTTTTACATCTATAGAGAATATCCGACGAACTTCTTTAATTTCTTGGATAGCGTTCCTTACAATCAAACGAGTTACATCGATACCATTGATTTGTGTGACGAATTCATTCGCTACCGTGTGAATTTAGCTACAACAACGTGTAACTTCAATTCCAATCGACCTGGTGATAATTTAAGTGACATGTTTACGCCTGACATGCCAGTCATCTATTCCGTTGGTTACGACACAACGTCCTACCAAATGAACATCCAATGGAATCAAAATGCGCAAGATGACACCTACGGTTACGTGATTTACACCTTTGATGCCAATGGATTTTTGTACGAATTGGATACTGTTTATGGAATAGGCACAACGAATTATTCCTACCTCGTGAATACCCCTGGTCCTTTCTCGTATTCTGTTGCAGCTTTCGATTCTTGCTTCACATCGGCTAATCCACCAACCTTTCAAACTTCCGCGAAAGCACTGGTGCATACATCTATATTAGCCAGTTACACGATCAACATGTGTGCAGAAAAAGCAAATGTATCTTGGAGTTTGTATGGTGGTGCAGGCGTCACAAATTATGAAATTTGGTCGAAGAACAACAACCAATGGACACTTTTAGGAAGTACAAACAATATGAATTTCTTAGCTCAATTGACGCGTGGACAGTCGTATTGTATTTTCATCAAAGCGAATTTAAGCAATGGAAAAACAGCTTTCTCGAATCCCCTATGCTTCTTGATGCCATCTCCGACAGCACCGGCTTATCATTATTTTAAATTGGCGACAGTCAACGGAGAGTACATTGAACTGTACGATTACGTCGATGCATCGGTTGGAATTACAGAAATAATCTTTGAACGAAAAGACACAGCGGGTAATTTTGAAGAAATTGGTCGAGCACCGGTTATTGGGAATGTTGCTAAGTTCATTGATGAAGATGTGGAATTGAGCTTACAAGCATGGGAATACAGAACCATGTATGTGGACAGCTGCGGGAATCCAGGTGCATATGCGAATACCAATAAAACAATTTTTGTAACGGGATCCGCTGATCAATACAACATGATCAATACCGTTTCATGGAATCCATACGAACTCTTCGATGGAGCTGTCATGGAATACCAGGTTTACCGAAATGCGTATGGCACATTTGAAAATACTCCAATAGCAATTGTCCCAAATAACATAACGAGTATTACAGATGATGTTTCTGCACTGCGCACCAATGGGGAAGTTTGTTACCGAATCGAAGCAATTGAAGGACTAAATTCCTACAACTTTAGTGAAACGAGTCGTTCCATTGATGTGTGTATTCCGTACGATCCATTAGTTTTTGTACCAAACGCTTTCACTCCGGATGGATTAAATCCAATTTTCTATCCCGTCGTTTCAAATGCGGATCCAAAAAACTATACGTTTAGTATCATCGATCGTTGGGGACAAATCGTCTTTGAAACTTCGGATCCAACCGTGGGTTGGGACGGGAAAATTTCCAGCTCAGGACTAGACGCAACGAATGATGTCTTTTTGTATCGAATTGAAATTACGACACAAACAGAAGAGTTGATTGTGAAAAGAGGATACGTGACGTTAATCAGGTAATGGCGACTAAGAAAATTTTAATCATTCAAACAGCATT
>CAIRMS010000256.1 GCA_903879765.1 uncultured Flavobacteriales bacterium | reverse complement strand
GATGCTGCCAGCCTAAGAAATGCTGGTCTAGTTCCTTGTGTGCTTTACGGCCAAGGTGAGCAAACTCACTTCTCAGTAAAGCGAACTGAAATGGACAAAATTGTTTATTCACCAGAAGTTTACCAAGTTGCCTTGGATATCGATGGGAAAAAAGCAATGGGAATCATTCGTGAACTGCAACAACACCCAACAAAAGACACGATTCAACACGTTGACTTTTTGGAATTAAGCGACACAAAAACTGTGCGCATTAAACTTCCAGTAAGATTAATAGGATCTTCTCGTGGTGTGATGGCCGGTGGTAAATTAATGACCGTATTCCGTACATTACAATGTGTTGGTTTAGCAAAAGACCTTCCAGATGCAATTACGTTAGATATTTCTAAATTACGTATCGGTCAATCTATCCGTGTAAACAGCATTGAAATTCCAGGTGTTACTTTATTAGACCCTGCAAATGCAGTTGTTGTTTCCGTTAAAATGGCTCGTGGTGCTGTTAAAGGTGCTGATGCTGACGACGAGGAAGAAGAAGAAGCTTAAAAACATCATTGATGTTTATCATCAAATTATTCTAAACCGCCCTAGTGGCGGTTTTTTTTTGCCTAAATAACAAGATAATCAATGACATCGTTTTCGAATTGATAATTGTTCCTTAATTTCGTTACATCCGTATGGCAACAAAATCAATTGTTATTATTCCTACTTACAATGAACTCGACAATGTCGAGCCTATGGTAAATGCTATACTAGCACTAAAAAGAAAATTTGACATCCTTTTCATTGATGATCAATCGCCAGACGGAACAGCTGCTGAAATTGAAAAATTACAAGCAAAACATCCAGATCAAATACATTTAGAAAAAAGAAGTGGGAAACTTGGTCTTGGGACAGCTTACATACATGGTTTTAAGTGGGCAATAGCCAATAGCTATGATTACATTATTGAAATGGACTGCGATTTTTCACATAATCCTAACGACCTTATACGACTCCTAGAAAGTTGTGAATCAGGGGTGGATGTCGCAATTGGTTCCCGATACTGTCGAGGTGGACATGTAAAAAACTGGCCCTTAAAAAGAATATTAATGAGTTACTTCGCTAGTGTTTATGTACGTATCATTTTGATGATAGGTATAAAAGACACCACCGCTGGATTCAAGTGCTACCGCGCTGAAGTATTGAAAAGCATCAAACTAGACAACATCACATTTAAAGGATATGCCTTTCAAATTTGCATGAAATATGCCGCATTAAAACATGGTTTTATCGTTAAAGAAATACCCATTACTTTCATCGATCGCATAGTGGGAGAATCGAAAATGTCAACAGGAATATTCAAAGAAGCCTTCTTTGGTGTGTGGAAAATGCGTAAAATGAATTTATGAATAATTATTTGATCAAAGCCGGAACAATTGTCAATGAAGGAAAACAATTTGTTGGAGACGTATTGATTCAAAATGGCCGTATCGAAAAAATCGCTGCCAATATTGAATTACCAATTGGTGTTGCGGAGATCAATGCCGAAGGAAAATACATTCTTCCTGGTTGCATCGATGATCAGGTCCATTTTAGAGAGCCTGGATTAACACACAAAGGAACCATTTTTACTGAATCTAGAGCCGCTGTTGCTGGTGGAATTACTTCCTTTATGGAAATGCCGAATACAATTCCAAATGCGTTGACTCAAGAATTATTAGAAGATAAATATCAAATTGCCGCGCAAACATCATTGGCAAACTACTCCTTTTTTATGGGGGCCTCCAATGATAATTTAGAGGAAGTGCTAAAAACAAATCATCAAAATATTTGCGGAATAAAGATCTTTATGGGCTCTTCAACGGGAAACATGTTGGTTGATAAAGAAGCTGTCTTAGAAAGCCTCTTTTCACGCGTTTCCATGCTCATCGCAACACATTGTGAAGATGAATTAACTGTCCGAACAAATATGGCTCTGTTTCAAGCGAAATACGGTGAAGACATTCCAATTGAACAACACCCTATCATCCGAAGTGAGGAAGCGTGTTATCTTTCATCTTCTTTAGCCGTTTCCCTAGCTAAAAAACATCAATCGCGGTTACATGTTTTACATATTTCAACAGAACGCGAAACGCATTTGTTCGACAACACATTGCCTTTAGAGAAAAAACATATTACCGCAGAAGCGTGTATTCACCACCTTTGGTTTTCGGACCAAGATTACGCTGTAAAAGGAAACTTCATTAAATGGAATCCTGCTGTGAAAACTGCCGCTGACCGAGAAGGGATTTGGAAAGCCGTGCTTGATAACCGAATTGACGTCATTGCAACAGATCACGCCCCTCATACACTTGAGGAGAAATCGGCTAAATACATGAGTGCTCCATCCGGCGGACCCCTTGTACAACATGCGTTAATTGCCATGTTAGAAAAAGTTCAAGAAGGACGCATCAGCATTGAACGAGTAGTGGAAAAAATGGCGCACGCTCCCGCAACTTTATTCAGAGTTCAAGAACGTGGATTTTTACGCGAAGGTTACCATGCAGATATCGTTATTGTGGATCCAAATAGAAATACTACTGTTCACAAAGAAAATTGTTTATCAAAATGCGCATGGTCACCATTTGAAGGACACACGTTTACACATGCCATCGATAGCACATTTATCAATGGTAGAATGGCCTATTCAAAAGGAGAAATTTTGGAGGGGAAAACAGGTGAAAGACTTTTATTTACTATTGCTTGATGAAATTAGCTGTTGTCCTTTGTTGCCTCTTAACTTTATTTCTTGGATGTCAACAAGAAGGCACTAAAAAACCGTCGAATCTGATTGAGGAAGAGAAAATGAGCCTCGTTTTAGAAGATGTTTTACTCATGGAGAGTTATTACCAAAGCAAACATGGTATTCCGGGAATTTATAAAGATGCCCTGGAAGAATCGTTGAGCGGTGTTTTCAAAAAACATCACATAACAAAGAAACAGTTCAAAGATAGCTATGTGTATTATGCTAGTCAGCCAGAAACATTCAAAGAACTGAACACATCCATAATGGACCGTCTCAGCCGACAGATTCCTTAAAAACTGTGGTGAATTGAAGTAACTGGATAGCCTAGAAACCGTTCTGCCTTCTCATTAAAAACTATCGTTGACTCTGAACTGTAAAATTCGCGCAAAGCGTTTTTTGAAAGTTTTTCTTCCATTTCAGGATGAGCTTTCAAATATTGCTTCAGTTTATCCGCTACAATTGGCCCTTGAGACACCACTTTTATGTCTTTTCCTGCGATTTGCTGTATTTTCTCCGCAACTACCGGATAATGTGTGCATGCTAAGATAATCGTGTCTATAAGCGGGTCTTTTTTTAGGAGCTCGTTTACATCCTCTTCAATAAATTGAATTCCCGCTGGATGCTGGTACTTTTCATTTTCAATTAATGGCACCCACATCGGACAAGCATGTTGAGAAACCAAAACATCAGGTGCAAATTTTTTCAATTCAATCACATAGGATTCACTTTGAATCGTTCCCGTTGTTCCAAGAATTCCCACGTGTCTTGTTTTACTCAGAAAACCGATTTCTTCCGTGCTTGGTCGAATGACACCCAGGACACGTTTTTCAGGATCTAATTTAGGCAGGTTATTTTGTTGAATGGTGCGAAGCGCTTTTGCGGAAGCAGTATTGCAAGCTAGCACAACTAGTGGACATCCTTGATCAAATAAAAACTGAACAGCCTCAAGCGTATATTCGTAGACCACATCAAACGATCGGTTACCATAAGGCGCTCTTGCATTATCACCAAAATACAAATAATCATATTCTGGCAAGGCTTTTTGTACCTCATCGAAGACTGTGAGACCACCGTACCCCGAGTCAAATATACCTATTGGTGACTTCTTGTTCATGATTCAAAACTAAACAAAAAAGGCAATCTCATGGATTGCCTTTCATTATAAAATTTTTACGTGCTTATTTTTTGGTTGCTGCAGCATCTAAAATTAATAGCTCAGTAATTACTTCATTCGTAATATCCATGCCGCCTTTGTAATACATGGTCATGGAAGATTGATCCAACACATAATTCAACTTTTTGCGTTCTGAAACGATTTCAATCGCCTTTTGAACGCGATCTAAAATTGGTTGGTTTAATTGCTGACTATATGTTTTCAATTCTTGCTCCAATTCTGCTTGGCGGGTTTCCAAGTTTTGTTGCATACGCATCAATTTGTTTTGCTCGTTTTCTTTAATCATCGGAGGCATGTCTTTTTCTTTTTCCACAAAAATTTTATACGCTGATTCGAAGGCCTTTTGCATTTCTTCAAGTTCAGATACTCCTGATTTTTGAATTTGATCCAACTGAGCAACTGCTGCTTTGCGAGAAGGCATTGTGTCTAATAATTTCTGTGAATCAACATGCGCTACTTTTGATTGAGCCGCTGCGCCAAATCCAATAAATAATACCAATCCTAATAATAAATTTTTCATTCTTTATGTATGTTACTTTGTTATACCCATTTCTTCGAGAACAGAGTCACTCATGTCAAACTCTTTCTCTGCATAAACCAAATTACTTTGGTTCGATTTGTCAAAAACGAAGGAATATCCTTCCCTCTTTGCTACTTTTTTCATCGCTGTAAAAACACGGTCCTGAATGGGTTTTACCAACTCTTGACGCTTTTGGAAATAATCTCCGTTTGAGCCAAAATGTTGTGTTTGCAATTCAATCGCGTCTTTTTCCAGATTTTCAATTTCCGTTTTTCTTTTTTCTTTTTCCTCTTTTGGAAGAAGAACCTCTTCTCTATCGAAGCTAGCTTTTTTTGTTTTAATGGCTTCGTAACGTTCTTCGATTTCTTTTGTCCACCGTTCGGCCATTTTATCTAGGCGTTCTTTTGCTTCAACATATTCCGGAACATTTTTTAAAATATAATCAGAATCAATAAACGCGTACGTTTGTGCATTGGCAAATCGCATGCCAAAAAACAAAATGAAGAGAAAACAATACTTTGCCATATAAAAATTGTTTCTAAAGAACGGCGAAGTTAAACATTTATTGTAATATTCTATAATTCGCCTAAGTTCATTCCGATGGTGAAGCTCAATTTTGGATAAAATCCTTTATTCATGATTGAAGCGTCTGATCCAGATGTTGATCCAGCACCACTAGCCCAGCTATCCAATTTATCGAAACCAAAACCGTAATCTAGTCCTAACATACCAAACATTGGTAAGAACACACGGATACCCACACCTGCTGCTCGTTTCACGTTAAACGGATTGAATTTATCAAATGTTGGATAGGTATTTCCTGCCTCTAAAAATGTTAGCGCATAGAATGTCGCTTGAGGATTTAAGGAGATCGGATAGCGTAATTCCAAGGTATACTTAGCAATGATTGGATCCCCGCCATTTGCAGAGATACTTTGATCATCATATCCTCTTAAGGCAATGATTTCACGTCCACCTAATTGATTCACTCCCGAGAGACCACTTCCTCCCATCGAATAACGATCGAAAGGTGTTAAACCCTTTGATTTATTGTACATTCCAATATAACCAAAACCAAAGCGCGGCATGAGGACAAGTTTTTTGTCAGCGGTTAATGGTAAAAACCATTCTCCCGTAAATTTAAAACGATAATACTCCAAGAATAAAAAACGTTCACGATCAGTCATTCCAGCATAATCTACATCATCCCGAAAGTATGAATACGGAAGCGTTGCTTTCGCTGTTAATGTAAAATTGGATCCGCTCTGTGGATAAATTGGGGCGCTAACGGAACTACGTTGAAGCACGTACTTTAAGGCAATGTCATTTGCGTAACCTTCATTAAATAATGGGAAACGTGTGTCCTTCATAACATCATAATACTGATAACTCATCTCGTAATACGCGGTGAAATAATCATCTGGCCATCTTTTACGGCGTCCAAGACCAACACCTGTTCCTGTTATGGAAAGTCCGGTATAATTTGGGTCCGATCTCAAGAAACCTGTAGTAGATAATGCTGTGCGATTTACCCAAAAGGAAAGTGAATTCGGCTTCTTGCCACCCAACCATGGCTCGGTGAAAGAGAAGTTATATCCTTGGTAAAAACGACCATTAGACTGCGCACGAATCGATAAACGCTGTCCATCACCACCGGGAAGAGGCGACCAAGCTTCCTTTTTAAAGAAATTTTTGGTGGAAAAATTATTGAATGATAATCCAACGGTACCAATAATTCTCCCTGGGGTTGAAGGACCAGCCCCACCATACCCACCTGATAATTCAATTTGGTCACTTGATTTTTCTTCTACCACGTATTCAATATCCACTGTTCCTTTAGCGGGATTTGGCATTGGGTTAACTTGGAATCCTTGATCGTTAAAAAATCCTAATTGAGACAATTCACGTTGCGTTCTCATGATGTCTTCCTTGTTAAAAACATCTCCGGGTTTCGTTCTTACCTCACGTAAAATCACGTGGTCATTTGTTTTCGTATTTCCGCGAATCGTAATGGTTCCGTTCGTTGCAATTTTTCCTTCTATGATTCGGATTTGATGATTGATCTTATTATTTGTGACATTTGTTTCAACAGGAATCACTTGGAAAAACAAATACCCTTTATTCATGTACAATGCAGATATATCTCTGCCATCCGGACCGCCGAATAAACGTTGCGTAAATAAATCTTTATTATATAAATCACCTTTTTTAATTCCCAATACCGTATCCAAGAAACTAGAGCGATACTTTGTATTACCGATCCATTCAACATCTCCGAAGTAGTACTTTTCTCCTTCACTAATTTGAATTTGAATTTTTAAATTCTTTTCATCTAAAAGATAAACAGTATCATGTATAATTTGTGCGTCGCGTAGTCCAACCTTATTAAATTTTGCCATTAAGGCTAATTTGTCTGTTTGATAACTAGACTCCGTGAATTTAGATCGCTTAAAAATGCGTAGGACTCCTTTTTGTTTCGTGTCTTTCATGGCCATTTTCAATTTCCACAATGGAACTTCTGTGCTTCCAATGATTTCGATTTCCTTAATTCCAATTTTTGGTCCTTTATCAATGGTGATGGCGAATATTTCCGAATCGTTAATAAGGGTGTCCTTTGTGCGCGAAATACTCACGTTGACATGGTAAAATCCCTTTTCACGAAAGTATCCTCTTATTTTACTGTTCGTTTGAAAAATGAGATTTTCTGTGATCGTTTTTCCTGCGTAAAGGGAAATTTCTTCGCGTACTTTATCTGCTTCACGTTTTGTGATGCCATTAAATTTAAATTTAGACAATTTTGGTCGAGGGACTAATTCGATGACGAGGTAAATCACTCCCGCCACCTCTTTTTCTGCATAAATAGATATATTCGAAAACAATCCTTCTGACCATAAATTTTGAATGGCTTTATTAATTTGCTGACTAGGCAAGGTAATCATTTGGCCTTGACGCAATCCTGCAATCATTTTAATTCCTTGGTGATCGTAATTATCTGCGCCTACAACACGCACAGGGCCAATTTCATATTCCTTTGGAGAAGTATAATCGAAATCTAAACCACCTAGTGTCGTTGGTCCATTTTGACCATATGTCACAAAAGAAAAGAGTATAAATACAACTAAGTATCTCATTTATTATCGTTTAATTGTTCTGAGATTTTTCCAAATCTTCTTTCTCTTTGTTGATAAGCAATTATAGCATTCACAAATTCCTTTTTTCTAAAGTCAGGCCAATGAACTGGTGTAAAGTATAACTCTGTATAAGACAATTGCCAAAGCAAAAAGTTACTAATACGGCATTCTCCACTAGTGCGAATCAATAATTCTGGATCTGGAATACCTGAAGTGTTCAGTTTTTCACTGATGGAATCTTCTGTGATTTGATCTAAAGAAATGAGTCCGATTTTAACTTCTTCAGCTAGTCTTTTGCAAGCGCTGGTTATTTCCGAGCGGGCACTATAATTTAACGCTAGAACTAACGTGAGATTTGTGTTTTCTCGTGTTTTGTGCGTTGCTTCGTTTAAAGATACGATACAAGATTCAGGAAGCGCAGAAATATCACCTATGGTCATTAGACGAACCCCATTTTCATGCATTTCGTCGGTTTCATTTGTGATTGCTTGAACAAGCAAATCCATTAATCCAGCTACTTCTTCAGCTGGTCGATTCCAGTTTTCTGTGGAA
Organism: uncultured Flavobacteriales bacterium; assembly: GCA_903879765.1. Classification (GTDB taxonomy): domain Bacteria; phylum Bacteroidota; class Bacteroidia; order Flavobacteriales_D; family Crocinitomicaceae; genus UBA952. The sequence goes on along the minus strand of CAIRMS010000256.1, from coordinate 106 downwards.
AAAGCATACATCGTCAAATACTGTATGCCGATTTCTCTTGCCGTTTTAATGATTTCTTTCACCGATAAAACGCCTTCAGCATGACCGAACAATCGATGTTGACCTT
>CAIRMS010000255.1 GCA_903879765.1 uncultured Flavobacteriales bacterium | reverse complement strand
TTCGTTTAGCAGAAAAACTTAAAAAAGAATACAGCCATGGAAAAGATTAGCACATTTGAAGAATTATTGCAGGCCAAATATGGCTCAAGAGGCAGTGAAAAACGCGATCAATTCGATCGTGAGTCCATTGCATTTCGCTTAGGCGAACAACTCAAAGCTGCGCGAAAAGAAGCAAAGCTTTCACAAGAACAATTAGCCGAAAGAACCGGCACGAAGAAAAGCTACATCTCGCGTATTGAGCGCGGGATGAGCGACATTCAATTTTCTACATTTTTCAAATTGGTAGAAATTGGGTTACAACGTCGATTATTGGTGGAGATTATCTAATTCTACCAGAATATAGTGTAAAGTGCCACTAGCAAGGAAAGTATGACGAGCATTCCAACAATGAAACTATTGGATAAACGGAACATACTTCGGTCGATCTCCATGGCATTTGGAATAACGCCACGTTTCGTTTCTCTTAAACTAATGACGATCATTCCCATTGCACAAAGGACGAAAACAAATCCCATGCGGTCAATGAATGGAATTTCATACACACCATTCGCATTTTTCACCGCAAATCCTATTGGATTCAAACTTTTCAAAGAAACAAAAAGAGGAAGGAACTTCAACAAAATAGAGAAGATGAATCCACCAATGGTTGCAAACAAGGCTGCATTTGAGGTGGTTTTCTTCCAGAAGAATCCAAAGATGAACATCGCAAAAATCCCCGGACTAACGAATCCAGTATACTCTTGAATGTATTGGAATCCACCTTTTTTATCGATGCCTAAGAATGGTGATACCGCCATTGCGATTAACATCGCCACAACAATCGAAATTTTACCCACATTCACCAAGGATTTCTCAGATGCTTCCGGATTGATTTTCGTTTGGTAAATGTCCAAGGTGAAAATTGTTGCAATACTATTCGCTTTTCCAGCTAAAGAATCCACAATCGCAGCTGTTAAAGCCGCAAAGGACAATCCCTTCAATCCAGAAGGCAATAACTTTAACAACACAGGATAAGCTCGATCTGGATTTAATTCTCCTCCTTGCAACATCTCAGTTTGAAAATGTCCGTTTTGATAGAGGACATATGCAGCGATTCCCGGCAGGACAACAATCACCGGCATTAATAATTTCAAAAACGCCGCAAACAAAATTCCACCACGTGCTGTTTTTAAGTCTGCTCCCAAAGCACGTTGGGTGATGTATTGATTACAGCCCCAATAATTCAAATTGATGATTAACATTCCTCCAATTAATACGGACAAACCAGGAAGGTCCAAGTAGTTTGAATTAGATGTGTCAAAAATCATGTGAAAATGATCCCCGGCTTGACTTTTTAAATAAGTTAATCCATCCCAAACGCCAGATCCACCGAATTCTTTTGCGACTAAATCTACTGCTAAATAGGTTGTCACGAGCCCACCAAGGATTAAAAAGAATACCTGGATAACATCCGTAAATCCAATCACTTTCATTCCACCAAGTGTAATGATCACTGCGAAAATCGCTAAGAATGCCATGCATAAAAACAAGTTCAAACCAGAGATACTACTAATTGCTAAAGCGCCCAAATATAAAATTGCTGTTAGATTAACGAATACATACAGCATCAACCAAAATACCGCCATAATCATGGCCACTTGTCCATTGTAGCGCTTCTTCAAATACTGTGGCATCGTTGAGATTTTATTCTTCAAATAAACGGGCATGAAAAACACTGCCACAAGAATCAATACAGCCGCGGACATCCATTCGTAGGTCGCGATCGCTAATCCCATTTTGAATCCACTTCCGCTCATGCCGATGAATTGTTCTGCACTAATGTTACTGGCAATCAAGGATGCGCCAATCGCCCACCAAGTCAAGGATCCTTCCGCTAAAAAGTAATCTTGGCTATTCAAGGATTCTTTTTGCTTGCGTTTGTAAATCCAAAAGCCATATCCGACAATAATGATGAAATACACAAGAAACACAAGAAAATCCGTAGTAGATAAAGTATGCATGATTTAGGTCGTTTTATAATGAATCGATGAAAGAGATCGAAGTCTTTCCGCGCTTTGTTCTGGAGTAATGTCCCGCTGTGCTTCCCCCAGCATTTCATAGCCAACTTGGAATTTCTTCACGCTAGCACTACGTAAAAGCGGTGGATAAAAATGCATGTGCATGGTCCATTCGGGATGATTCTCTCCATCCGTTGGTGCTTGATGTATCCCGGCAGAGTACGGAAAGGAGCAGTGAAACAGATTGTCGTATTTAACGGTTACACAGTGAATCATTTCTGCAAAACTCAATTGTTGCTCATGGTTCAATTCAGTCAGGTTCTGACATGAGAATTTACTGACAATCATGGTTTCAAATGGCCACGTCGCCCAATAAGGAACAAGAAGTATAAAGTGCTCATTCTCTGCAATCATGCGTTCTTGTTTCGTTAATTCTTCTTGAACATAATTCAAAAGTAATGGACTGCCGTGCTGTTTGTAGTAATTCAATAGCTGCTTTTGCGTTTTTGCTACTTGTGTTGGAATTGATTCTTGTGCCCAAATTTGACCGTGTGGATGTGGATTGCTACACCCCATCACACTTCCCTTGTTTTCAAAAATCTGTACGTGATTGATATACTCCAACTCACCCAGCGTTCTGTATTCGTTTGACCAGGTTTCGATGATGGAATGCAATTCTTGAATGGTCATTTCCGCCAATGTCAAAGCGTGATTTGGCGAAAAACACACCACTTTATTGATGCCTCGCTCTGCTTTGCTTTGAAAGAAATTCGAATCAGAATGAATCTGTTCAACTGGATCTTTCATCAATGCAGAAAAATCATTTTCAAACACAAAGGTCGATGCGTATGCTTCATTTTGTGCTCCATTGGAACGTACATTTCCTGGACACAAATAACAGTTTTCGTCGTGAGTTGAACGCTGTTCCTCGTTTATCTCTTCCGTTTGTCCTTGCCAAGGACGCAATGCGCGTTGTGGTGAAACGAGAATCCATTCATCCAGCAGTGGATTGTAACGACGATGCGGATGTATGTCTTGGTTAAACTTGTTCATGCCATGTGAGGTGTTGAATTCCTTGACTAATGTTGATTGGATACGCTTTTGCTTCAATGCCAAATTTTGCTAAATATTCTCTGGAAAGCGCTTGTATAACGGAATGTTGACAATCCTTTTTTAATAGAACAAGTAAGCAGCCTCCGAATCCACCGCCCATCATTCGTGCACCGAGGACATCTTTGTGATTTACGGCGCTTTGATGTAGGAAATCCAGTTCGATGCAACTGACATCGTATTGAGCAGAAAGTCCTTCGTGGGTTTGATTCAACAAGCTTCCGAGTAATTGCTCGTCTTTGTTTTCTAAGGCTGACATCGCTAAATGCACTCGTTCTATTTCTGCTACGACAAACGAAGCGCGTCGGAAGGAGATTTCTCCCATTTGCTCTCGCGTTGCTAATAAATGTCTCATTGCACATTGACGAAATGAACTGACTTCCGGAAAAGACTGTTTCACGATGTCAAACGCATGTTCACATTCGGAGCGACGTTGGTTGTACGCTGATTCCGCTAAATCGTGCTTAACACAAGAATCGATGAGTAAGAAGGTACTGTTTTCCAATTCCGCATGAACGAAATTCAAAGACAAATCCTGACAATCAATGAGGATAAAGGAATCCTTTTGACCAAAAACGCTGGCAAATTGATCCATGAGTCCACAGTTTACTCCGGCAAACTCATGTTCTGTTCGTTGTCCAATGAGTGCCAATTCTTTTTTCGATTTCCCTGCTTTTGTCCATTCGTTTAATGCGTAAGCAAAACCACAACTCAATGCTGCAGAGGAGGAAAGTCCTGCGCCGATTGGAATACTGCTTTGAAAAACGAGTTGAAATGGTGGAATCTCTATTCCAGAAAATTGGTGCAAGACTCCTTTAATGTAATTTGTCCAATGGTGCTGATCCGCCTGAAAATCTTCCTGTGTATCGAAATGAAATTCTTCCTCAAGGTCCAATGCCTGCACGATGGATTTCTCCGTGGAAGATGGACCAAGTGCGAAGCCAACATATTTGTCAATTGCAGCTGGACAAACAAAACCATCATTATAATCGATGTGTTCACCGATTAAGTTGATGCGTCCTGGCGCAAAGACAAGTAGGGCAGGGCTCTTTCCAAATTGCGCCTTGAAGTTTAAACTTAATTCCCGGATGAGTGCAGTTGAAATATCCATCATTTTTCTGGCGCTAAAATGAATGAAATCGTTCCTAGTTTAGGTGAACTTGCTTCAATCTGAATTTCATTATGAAATCCTTCTGTCTTTAAGAGAATCGATGCGATTCCTGCTTCGGATTTCACGGGATTCTCTCCAATCAAGGTTGCATTTTTCCCCTTGATGATTTTGAAAGTGATTTCCTCT
>CAIRMS010000254.1 GCA_903879765.1 uncultured Flavobacteriales bacterium | reverse complement strand
GCTAGAAGTGCTTCTTTTTCAAAAAGCGCAATTTTTAAATTTGGGTATTTAACCTGCAGCTTGTAAAATGTTGCTGCGCCCACAATTCCACCGCCAATAACTGCTATATCGAATTTCATTCTTCTCGTTTTGAGCAAAATTAGCAATTAAACGAACGCATCATCTCATTGAAATCACATTTTGAACACGGAAAGCAGGATTAGAAGGTTTCCTTTCACAAAATAAGTCCTTAACTTTACGCCCTCAATGAATCAATTCAAAAAAGTCGCTTTTTATACGCTTGGATGTAAATTAAATTTCTCCGAGACTTCAACCATTTCTAGATTGTTTGAGGACGCTGGATTTGCGAAGGTTGGATTCGAAGAACATCCAGATGTTTATGTCATCAATACATGTTCTGTCACAGAAAATGCAGACAAGAAATGTAAGCAATTGGTGAAACGCGCGAAAAAGATTAATCCGAATTCGTTTGTGGTGATTGTGGGTTGTTACGCACAGTTAAAACCAACTGAAATTGCACAAATCAACGGTGTGAACATGGTTTTAGGAGCAAATGAAAAATTCAACATCCTCGAACATTTAGATAAAATAGATCAAAACTCAAACGAAACAGTTGTTTCTTTCGACAATATTAAAGAAACCAAGGAATTTGTTCCCTCTTATTCTTTTGGTGATCGCACTCGTTCCTTTTTAAAAGTACAAGATGGCTGTGATTATTTCTGCTCCTTCTGTACGATTCCACTTGCACGGGGAAAAAGTAGAAATGCAACGATTGAAGAAACTGTTCTGGAGGCGAAGAAAATTGCTGAAACGAAAATTCGAGAAGTCGTATTAACGGGAGTGAACATTGGCGATTTTGGACAAGGAGGAGATGAAGATTTTTATCAATTAATCCAAGCTTTAGATCAAGTTGAAGGAATTGATCGTTATCGAATTTCTTCGATTGAACCTAACTTATTATCAAACGAAATCATTGATTTCAGTTTATCAAAATCGCAACGATTTGTTCCGCATTTCCACGTTCCACTTCAATCAGGCAGCGACCGCATACTCAAGTTGATGCGCAGAAAATACGAACGTGCTTTGTACGCAGAACGTGTTCAGCATATTAAATCACTTCGATCGGATGCTTGTATCGGTGTCGATGTTATTGTTGGATTCCCCGGAGAAACGGATGAAGACTTCATGGAAACAATCGATTTCTTGAAGGAATTAGACATTTCTTATTTACACGTTTTTACTTACTCCGAAAGAGCCAATACTGGTGCTCCCAAATTAGGCGAAGCTGTTCCTATGGATGTTCGTCGTGAACGAAGCAAGCAACTTCACTTACTTTCAGACCGTAAAAAAAGACAGTTTTACCTAGAGAACATTGGTTCCTTGCGAACTGTTTTATTTGAACAAGAAGAAGACGAAGGAATCATGTACGGATTCACCGAAAATTATGTTAAAGTAAAATATACCTATCAGCCGGACTTAGTCAACACGTTTCAAACCATCAAGCTTTTGGATTTAGATCGTGACGGAATCATGAAATGTGAACTAGTGTCCCTAATCAATGTATAAGCTATGAAAACAGTTTACATTACCCGAAGAGAAACGTTTAATGCCGCGCACAAACTTTGGAGACCAGAATGGAGTGATGAGAAAAACCAAGAAGTTTTTGGGAAATGTTCGAATCACAATTGGCATGGACACAATTTCCAATTATATATCACAGTGAAAGGAGTCCCTCATCCGGAAACCGGATTTGTGATCAACCTTAAATTACTCAGTGTATTGATTCGTGAGCACATCATCGAAGCACTAGACCACAAAAATTTAAATTTAGACGTTCCATTTCTGGAAGGAATTATGGCCTCAACAGAGAACTTGGCAATTGCCATCTGGGACATTCTTGACCCTCTTGTTCAAGAGCATGGGGGTGAAATGGCTAAAATAAAACTCATCGAAACCGAAAATAACTTTGTGGAATATTACGGTGGCAAAGAACCTTTTTAGCTTTCCTTCGTTGTTAGTTTAAACAAATTACATTGAACCAGAAAGGAATGGAAGAACATTATCGCTCAATTATCGAACAAATCGGTGAAAATCCGGAAAGAGAAGGATTATTAAAAACACCAGAAAGAGTAGCAAAAGCGATGAAGTTTTTGACGCACGGCTACGACATCAATCCAGATGAAATCATTCGTCAGGCTATTTTCCATGAAGACTATTCCGAAATGGTTATCGTTAAGCATATTGAAGTGTACTCTATGTGCGAACATCACATGCTTCCATTTTTTGGAAAAGCCCACATTGCTTACATTCCAGACGGGAAAATTGTTGGTTTAAGCAAAATTCCTCGTGTCGTGGATGCATATGCACGTCGCTTACAAGTACAAGAAAGATTAACCTTAGAAATTCGCGATTGCATTCAACGCACACTGGAACCTAAAGGTGTCGCAGTAGTGATTGAATGTTGTCACATGTGCATGCAAATGCGCGGAGTTCAAAAACAAAATTCTGTCACGACCACTAGTGCATTTACAGGATTATTTTTAGATAACGATGCAACTAGAAGAGAATTTGTTAATTTAGTGCAAGCTAAATTATATTAATATGAATGACTATTTAAACAATGACCAGTCTGTTTCCTCAGACATTGCGAAAGATTTTATCCGCAGCGTGTACACGTACATGTTTGCTGCGTTGAGCATTTCAGGTATTATTGCGTATTACGTCGGGACGAATCCGGCATATATTGCAACACTTTTCCTAACGGAAACGGGAGTTTCTCCTTTGTTTTACGTTGTGATGTTTTCACCCATAGTAGTGGTCTTTGCGATGAGTATGGGATTGGAACGCATGTCCATGAAAACAATTTTATTGCTCTTCATCGTCTATTCCGTTCTTATGGGATTAAGTTTATCCTTTATTTTCATGATTTACTCCATGGGGTCAATCGCTTTGACCTTCTTTGCTGCATCAGGAGCATTTGGAATCATGGCCGTGTTAGGATATACCACAAAAACAGATCTGACGAAGTTTGGTAGTTTATTGTACATGGCACTTGGTGGAATCATTATCGCAAGTATCATCAACATGTTCATGCACAGTTCTGGAATGGATAAAATGATTACCTACATTGGTGTATTTGTCTTTACTGGATTGGTTGCCTACAAAATGCAAATGTTAAAAGAAATGGCGCATAATGCCGAAATGAATGAAGAACAACGCAGTAAAATGGCTTTGTTTGGAGGATTATCTCTTTACATAACCTTCATTAATTTATTCCTTACTTTACTTCGTCTATTTGGCAGCCGAGATTAAGATGTTATTAAATCACTCAAAAAGCCCTTTTTTAGGGCTTTTTTTTTATCCAAACCGCACGTTATAAACAAAACAATTCCTACTTTTGAAGTCTAAAACAAACATTATGTCAGATAATTTCTTTGAAGGGTCGACTGCAGCAGTAGGAACAATTTACACGATTATTATTCTATCTATCCTGATTTCTGTCCTTATTTGGGGATAAAATTACTTCGTTTTCCTTTCATCAATATTGTTGAATTATGCCTTTCAACTCCGTATTTTCTTGGTTGATTGGAAGACGTATGACGCGAATCAATGATTACCGTCAAAATCCCATACCGAATCAATTAAACACCTTTAACTTTCTTTTGAAAAACGGAAAGGAAACGGCTTACGGCCAAAAAATTGGTCTATCAGATATAAAAGGAATTGACTCGTTTCAACAAAACATTCCATTAAGTGATTACGGCACCTTAAAACCGTACATAGACGATTCCATTCACGGTGCCGAATCTCAATTGTGGCCAGGAAAGACAAGCTGGTTTGCTAAATCTTCAGGCACTACAGCTGATCGGATAAAGATTCTACCCATCACGGAAGATTCTCTTTTACATAATCACTACGCAAACGGGAAGGACTTACTTGCTCAGTATTACGCCAACCACTCGAAGCGCAAGTTATACAACGCGAAACACCTCATTATAGGTGGAAGTGGGAAAATTGAACAATCCGAAGAAGGGATTTTCATTGGAGACTTGTCCGCAATTATCATCAATCACCTACCCACTTGGACCGAATTACGGCGAACGCCGAAGAAAGACATCGCGTTACTAGAGAATTGGGAGGAAAAATTAGAGCGCATGGCGGAATCCGTTCTAAATGAAAACATTTGCATCATTGCTGGAATTCCAAGTTGGACCCTCTTATTACTGAAAAAAGTACTGGAGAAATCAGGGAAAGATTCCATTGCAGAAGTTTGGCCGAATCTTGAACTTTATATTCATGGTGGAATGTCCTTCAAACCTTATCAAGAGGCATTTCAAGAAATTCTTCGACTACCTAAAATGAATTATGTAGAATCCTACAATTCATCTGAAGGATATTTCGGACTTCAAGATCAAATTGCTTCCAAAAAACTTTTGTTACTGACCAATTCGCAAGTTTTCTACGAGTTCATTCCAATGAATGAATTTGATGGACTCCAATCGAAGACTGTATTAACACTCGAAAACGTCGAAATCGACAAAGAATATGCTCTAGTCATCACAACATCATCAGGACTTTGGCGCTATATCATTGGAGATACGGTGCGCTTTAGCCAATTGCACCCTTTTCGATTTGTAGTCAGCGGAAGAACCACTCATTACATCAATGCGTTCGGAGAGAAATTAATCATTGAACATGCGGAAAAAGCGATTAGTACTGCCGCACTTCGAACGAATGCACAAATCAGCGACTACACTGCAGCACCTTATTTTGATGAAGAAAAGGTGATTGGCGGACATCATTGGTTAATCGAATTCAGGGAACAACCGAGCGATGAAGCCTTGTTTTTAAAAGAATTAGATCAGCTTTTAAAACTTGAAAATGCGGACTACGATGCAAAACGCAAAGACAACATCAACATTGGTTACCCTAAAATGACGAAAGTTCCGAATGGAACATTTCATCAATGGTTGAAGTCCAAAGGAAAATTAGGAGGGCAACACAAAGTGCCACGATTAATGAACGATGATCGTTTGTTAAATGAAATTTTAGACCTAACACGATGAAATTCGGCTTATTCATATTCAGTTGGACACTTTGTTTCCTCGTTTATTCGCAAGAATTAACGCTTGTCGAAACGTTTATTTCCCCTAGTCCAATCGACACCTGGACAATTGACGGACAACAAAACCTACTAG
>CAIRMS010000253.1 GCA_903879765.1 uncultured Flavobacteriales bacterium | reverse complement strand
TGTCGGACTCAACATTGATCTTCCATTTGAACAGAATCACAATCCCTATATCGATCAAGAACACAACCTGGAATTCAATTATTTCTTCGTTCGAAAGGTCATATTTGTAAAGTATTCTCAAGCCTTTGTTATTTTACCGGGCGGATTTGGAACTCTAGATGAGTTTTTCGAGGCAATGACCTTAATCCAAACAAAAAAAATTACCAAAAGACCTATTGTTCTTGTTGGCACGTCCTATTGGATTGGCTTATTGAAATGGGTAGAAGAAACAATGCTATGGAAAGAAAACAATATTTCAGCAACGGACATTGAATTGTATAAACTAGTCGATACAGCGAATGAAGCGGTTGCATATATCGAAGATTTCTATCGCTCTCACGCACTATCTCCAAATTTCTGATAATTTAACTGAAAGGAAAGATTAACTTTGGTTATTGAAAAAATAAAAACAGTGTTCCAGAAAATAAAAAATTTCGTTTTAACAAAGCATTTCATCAAGCACTTAGGCCTTGTGATTCTGTTTTATTTAGTGCTTGTTTTCGCAACGGTGCTTTATTTAGATTTCTCAACAAATCATGGTGAAAAAATAGTGGTCCCGAATTTGGTTGGAATGAATGGGGAAGAGGCGAAAAAGAAAATTGAAGAACTTGATATGCAGTACCAAATCCTTGATAGCATTTATAATCCCAAAATGCCTGAAGGGACCGTTATTGAACAGCTAGTAGAACCAACGGCAATTTCTATGGTTCACGTTAAATCCGGACGAATCATCGGATTGCGCTTGTCTAAAAAATCACAACTAGTCGAAATGCCAAGTTTAGTTCACAAGCAATTACAATTTGCAGAGAGTATCTTGGAGCAACGCGGATTAAATTTCAGTATTCAATATAGAGCGACAAGCGAAGCTAACGGTTCTGTTTTGGACCAACGTTACCGAGGTAGAAGAATCAAAGAAGGTGAGCGAATTCCAATTGGTGCGGTGGTAACACTTATTGTTGGACAAAATGATCAAGGAGAACCAATTGCACTTCCAAATTTTGTTGGGCTTTCTATGGCAGATGCACGATTTATTATGGATACGCTTGGAGTGAGTTCCTATAGTTTTGTTTGTCCAGACTGTAATTCTTCACAAGATTCCTTAGCGGCAATTATTTTTAGCCAAACTCCAGAGTTTATTGAGGGGTCAACCGTTTTCAAGTCGACTCAATTTATTTTTTCCATGAAACGAAATGTTTCAGACATTGAAAATCCTGAATAATATGAAGCGTTTTTTAATAATTTGCTTGATTTCAGCAACTTCTTTTGCACAAAAAATGGAGGTGGGTCCGATTATGCGGAATGTTCACCTAAGTCCAAGTGCTGAAGTGCTAAAATCGGGAAACACGGATGTTGACAGCACATTTATTTATATTTCAGATACCCTAAACCTTCCATTTTTTGATGACTTTTCATCAAATAAATTTCAACAGTATTCCGCTCAATTTAATGACCCAGGTGTCACTAGTCAGCAATATTATCGATTACTAGACCCAGCAACATTGATACCATTTGACTTAAATGCAAGTTTTACAAACGGAGAAACCTTTAAGCGAACATATGATAGTACAACTGATACCTTTATTGATAGTGTTTTCGCAACGATAGCTGTTAAGGTTGGTAATTTCGCTAGTTACCCCATCAATTATCAAACAGAAGATTTATACCCGCCATATTATATTTATGATACAGTTGGAGTTCCCGATGTTAGAGATACTGTTTGGGTAACGAATCCAACTTATATTCAGGATTCAGTCCGTGTTTTTTTCGCTCCGTTAAACGATCAAAATGCACATTGGTTAGATCATCAGGCTTACTTAAATGAACGTTTTGGCTTTAACCCAAGGTCTTTAGGTGTTGCTACTTTTGATGGATTAGATGAATTTGGATACCCCTATCAAATTGGAACAAATGTTACGAATTATGCAGATAAATTGACGAGTAAGCCATTGAACTTGGCTAGTTTTACGGCCGCAGATTCTCTTTATCTTTCATTTCTTGTCCAACCTGAAGGATTAGGAGACATTCCAGAGGTAGGTGATTCATTGGTTTTAGAATTATATGCAAAAGAGCTCGATCAATTGTTTAGGGTATGGTCTATTAACGGTGACACAACGTATGCCTTTAAATCGGCTCATATTCCAATCAAAGCTGCCAAGTATTTCAAAAAAGGTTTTCAATTTAGGTTTAAGAACTACGGATCTTTAGCTGGTGCTTTAGATCATTTTCATATTGATTATGTTCATTTGAGGACGCAATCATTTTTAGCGGACACCTTATTCAAAGATTTTGCATTGGTTTACCCACTAAATACTTTATTGAAAACTTATACTTCTGTTCCTTGGGACCATTACAAGCAATCGCCAGAGAATCATATGAGTGATGCGTTAAAAGTTTCAGTTCACAATGGCAGTCCAAATCCAGAGAATTATCAAAACGGAAGTATAAGTTTTGGACAAGGCGCAACAAATTATGGAAATTTCACTCTTCAAGGATTCAATTTGGCAGAGCAACAAATTAACTATGCACCAAGGACAACTCACACTTCTTTTCATGATTTGACTTCAGGCTCTGAATTCCCAAAGAACCTTGCAGGGAATGAACAAGCGTTTGAAGTAACTATGACCGTGTCGGCACAATTTCCAAACGACGTGAATAATGACCAATCAACATATATCCAACAATTTTATAATTACTACAGCTACGACGATGGAAGTGCTGAGGCCGCTTTTGGACCAACAGGAGTTCAGTCAAGACTTGCTATTTCATATGAAGCGTATGAACCAGATTCCTTAATTGGAATTGCCATGCACTTTGTTCCTTCAGTAACGGATGTGAGTAACAAGTTGTTTTTAATGACAGTTTGGGCCGATGACGGCACAGGAAATCCAGGTCAAGTGTTATATGAAGATGATGTTTTCAATACGAGAAGCCCAATTTATGGCACGAATCAAAATATGTTTATCAAGTATTATTTTCCCGACACCATGAAAATTGCTGTACTGACCAAATTTTTTGTTGGATGGAGACAATTGGATCAACAAAGATTAAACCTAGGCTTAGACAGAAACATCGATCATTCAGATAAAATAAAATTTAGTGTAGATGGCGGTGGGTCATGGATGACATCTCCTTTTGAGGGAAGTGCCATGATGAGACCGATTTTCTCGACTTCACTGGACCCCATTTTGGGAATAAAAGCAATGGAATCAGTTTCTGAATTTCTTTGCTATCCAAATCCTGTTAACGATGAGCTGATGTTTCAAAGCGAAAGTCCATTGGAAAATGAGTTGAAACTTGTGTATGATGCTTCAGGTCGCTTAGTTTTGAAAACCACAGAAAAATCGATTGCTTTTGCAGCCTTTCAATCAGGAATTTACTTTGTTTCCATTCCTTCAATTTCCTCAAAACCAGTGAAGATCATAAAACAATGACAGAAGAGCTAGTTGTTGATCTTGAGAATGAAGAAGAAGAAGAACTCTTCGAACACCACCGATTTAAAGCTGATCCTGGCCAAGAGTCAATCCGGATAGATAAATTTCTGATTGATCGCATGGCAAACACATCAAGGAATAAAATCCAAGTTGCTGCGAAAAACGGAAATATTCTTGTCAATGGAATAAAAGTCAAGCAAAATTATAAGGTGAAACCAGGTGATGAGGTTTCTATTGTCCTTCCTTATCCTGTTAGAGAGATAGAACTTATTCCTCAGGACATCCCAATCGAGGTGGCATATGAAGATGATGACCTTCTTGTGGTCAACAAACCTGCTAATATGGTTGTTCACCCCGGATATGGAAATTATTCAGGCACATTAGTAAATGCCTTGGTTTTCTATATTCAAAACTTACCCTCTCCACCCAAGGATTACTATGGTAGACCAGGTTTAGTACATCGGATTGACAAACATACCACTGGATTACTTTTAATTGCAAAAACGGAGATTGCGCTCATCGAATTAGCCAAGCAATTTTATAACCGAACAACAGAACGCAGATATCATGCGCTTGTATGGGGTGATTTAGCCTCCGGAGGAACGATAGAAGGTCACATTGGACGCTCGCTGAAAAACAGGAAGGTAATGACCGTATTTAAGGATGGATTGCATGGTAAGCCAGCAATTACACATTACAAAATACTTGAGCGCTTTGGATTGGTTACTTTGATTGAGTGTAAATTAGAAACAGGGCGTACGCACCAAATCCGCGCGCATTTTCAATCACTAGGTCATCCGCTTTTCAACGATTCGGAATATGGTGGCAACAAAATTGTGAAAGGCACGCGATCTACTAGTTACGAACGCTTTATTCAAAATTGCTTTGATTTATTACCAGGGCAAGCTTTACATGCAAAAACACTAGGATTTATTCAGCCAACTACCCAAGATTACTTAGAGTTTGACTCCCAACTACCTACAGGTTTTGCAGATCTCATCGAACGGTGGAGGAACTATTGTTCGGATTTTAAATAAATATTTCTTATTTTTGCTTTCCTTGGATGTATGTCCGAGTTTAAACTACGCTTTATGAAACGATTTTTTATTTTAGCTTTTCTTACGCTTACCTTTACACAGTTGACTTTTGGGCAAAACATGCCGGAGCCTAAATACATAAGAAAAGCCAACGATACATATAACTCAGGAAACTATTTTGAGGCGATTAAGGTGTGTCAAGATGCATACAAAACATTAGGATACAAAGGTACAATTCGTCAAAAAGGTGAAATGGCTTATAAAATTGCTGATTCATACCGCAATATGCAAATTTATGATAAAGCAAATGAGTGGTACGGTACTTGTATTGAGTTGAAATACTTCGATGCTATGCCAGAAGTGTATTTTTATCGTGGAGACATGCAACGCATGTTAAAGGAGTATGATAACTCATTAAAAAGTTACAGAGAGTACAAAAGACTTGCTCCGAATTCTCGTGTCAAAGAAGTGGAGTCGGCAGAAGCAGCCATTGAAAAATACCGCGATTTTGAATCTGAGGAATCAAATTATATTATTCGATGTGAGGATAATAGCACACTCAATTCAGTGAATTCTAAAGAATTTGATATGGCGCCATCATTTGCTGATAAAAAAGGAAAAGTCATTTATTTCGGTTCAAGTCGCAATTCATCAACTGGTGAAGGTGTTGATCCAATCTCTGGTCAGAAGTACATGGACATTTTTAGTGCAGAATATGATGCCAGCGGAAAACCGACAAATGTAAAATCAATTGACACAAAAGGTGTTGTTAATACAACTCAAAACGAAGGAACGGCTTGTTTTGATTCAAAAAAGAAAAAATTATATTTCACGCGATGTCCAAATGCTGAAAAAATGGATTTAGGTTGTCAAATCTGGACCGCTGACTTAAGTGGGGAGGATTTTGAGAATCCAATGCAAATCCCTCTGAAACTGGCGAAAGACGCAAAAAAAGCTGAAAGTGTTTCAGTTGGTCACCCATGTTTAACGTCGGATGACATGATGCTTATCTTTGCATCTGACATGACAGAAAATATAGAAGGTGAAAAAAGCTTCGGTGGGCGCGATTTATGGTATGTTACATTTCAGAAACGTTCGAAAACTTGGGATTCAGTACCTCACAATATGGGACCTATGTTTAACACCGCTGGGAATGAGTTGTTTCCATCAATTGGTCCAAAAGGTCAACTATATTTTGCAAGCGACGGTTTACCTGGAATTGGAGGTTTAGACATCTTTGTTGCGCAACGTGAAGGGGACGAAAACAAATGGTCTGGCACAAAAAATATGGGTATACCATTTAATTCTCAAGGAAATGACTACGGAATGTGTGATTTCGATGGCCGAACAGGATTTTTTACTTCAGAACGTAAGACATCAACAAATAAAGAATACACTTCTGACATTTGGAGTTATTCCATTCCTCCTAACTTGTACGACTTAAGAGTAATTGTTTATGAATCCGGTAAGAAAACGAAAAAATTGGCTGGAGCGAAGGTAACAGTTACAGTTTCAGATGGAACTTCTTGGGAAGGAACAACAGACGCAAAAGGAAAAGTTAGTTGGAATGAAAAACCAGACAAGAAAAGCAGATGGATTCTTGTCGGGAAAGATTTTACGTTAAAAGCTGGAAAGGAAGGTTATTATGAGGATAAACGTGGAGCTAAATTTAGTACAGTAGGGGTAGATCAAAGTCAAACCTTTGTTCTAGAGATGCCATTATTACCTATTGGTGAAATTCGCACTCCGGAAGTTCGTTACCCTGTAAGTCAGTGGACATTTATTAATGATGCAACTTGTATGAGTAAAGATTCATTGAGGTTTTTGGATAGTATGTTAAGAGAATATCCAAATATCACTATTGATTTGTTCTCTCATACGGATGCGCGTGATACAGATACTAAAAATCAAGTGCTTTCTGAAAACCGTGCGAAGGCAGTGTATAAATACCTAGTAGAAGAAAAGAAAATAGACCCAAGACGTATACGTCCATTTGGGAAAGGAGAATCAGAACCAGCAACTTGGGAGGATGAAAAAGGACAGAAAGTAGTTTTAACGGAAGCATATATTAATGAATTCAAGTCAAGTGACCCTGCAAAATTCCAAAAATTACATCAGTTAAATCGACGTACCACGGCAAAAATCACCGGTACTGATTTTAACCCTGATACGGCGCCACCGGCGAATCCAGATTTTTCAGTGTTTAAACCACTACCAAAATAAGTTAAAGGCGTTCATTTGAACGCTTTTTTTTTGTAACTTAAAGTAATCAATTGATTGCTTTGCTCGAAATTCACTTACAACAACTTTGGTCTGATAAAAGACTACCTTTTCACGCATTTCATTTAACCAATGGGAGTCCGATAGAAATCTTTCAGACAGGTGTTTGGAATAAGTCCGGAAGTGGTCCTGATTTCCAATGCGCAAAAATGCGTTTCGATGATTTAACCTGGTACGGTTCGGTCGAATTTCACTTGAAATCATCCGATTGGTATAAACACCAACATCAGTTAGACAAAGCATACGAAAATGTGATTCTTCATGTTGTATTTGAGCACGACCATCCCGTTTATATCAATCATTACCTGCTTCCAACCCTTGAACTGAAATCTTATTTAATAGGGGAGTTTAAATTCCCTTTGAGATATAAGTGGGAAATACACTCAAAAATACACTGCGGGAATCGAATAAGCGCGTTTCCCATCCAATTTAGGCAGATGCAACATCGAACAATTATTGAGCGGATTACACGAAAGTATTCGCTTAACAGTAATTTAGGCAAAGATATTTGCGGCGAATATTCCATCATTTCAACTGCATTTGGAACGAAAAATAATAGTTTATCTTTCGAACTTCTCACAATTCAAATACCGCTTCAAACGCATTTCACAGAAAGTGAAGATAAAATACTTGAGCGTGTTCTAGCAAATGACCTAGGCTGGAAAGGTAAAAATCTTACATTAACAAAGGGTCTACGATCTCGGATTTTTTCTTGGACCAAGTTCATCAGATGGTTTTATACGCAAATGGAAGAAAGAGGAAATGAAGCTCATTGGAAGGAAGGATTTGTTTACGCCAATATCAAAAGTAAAATGTTGCAAAACAATCTATTGATTAATGCAAAAACATACATCGACATGCATGCTTATCAAAAGCAAAACAAAACAAATAGTGGTATACGTTCAGCCATGAATCATTTAGAATCAATTCCTCCTGAAAAGAATCGAATTAGTTCAATTTGGAAGACCGTAGAAATTGTGGCTAAAAATGCGCTAGAGTCACAAGCTAATCTCGAAATTTATCAGCAATTTTGTACGCGTAGAAAATGCTTAGATTGTAGCGTTGGGCAACAAATATCAAAAATATGAGGCGACTTCTTCAGAAAATCATCTTTTTCTTTGAAATGCAATCCTTTGGAGTATGCGAATGGTGGGCTCGAAGACTAGGTTTTAAAACGAGTAAAGTACGGCTTGCATTTATTTATGTCTCCTTTTTAGGTATGGGTACTCCCATCATTGTTTACTTAATCATGGCTTGGATTTTGGAACACAAACATTACTTTAAGTTCCAACATAAACAGAAAAAATCGATTTGGGACTTATGAGAATTCTTATCACAGGAAGTAATGGATTATTAGGACAAAAAATAGTTTCTCAGTTGCTTCGGTCAGACATAGTTTTTTTAGCAACATCACTAGGACAAAATAGAAATCAAGACTGTCCAACGGAGTTTTATACCCAAATGGATATATGCAATGTTTTAGAAATTGTGGATGTTTTTGCAGCTTTTAAACCTACGCATGTCATTCATACTGCTGCCATGACCAATGTCGACACATGTGAACTTGACCCTGAATCATGTCAAAAAGTCAATGTCGGTTCTGTTCAACTGCTCGCAGAACAATGCATTCAATCCGATTGTCATTTTCAATTGCTTTCCACTGATTTTGTTTTTGATGGACTCACTGGTAACTACAACGAAGAAGATAAACCTAATCCATTAAGTGTTTACGCCACATCAAAAGTTCAAGCTGAGGCGATTGTACAACAATTGCCAGCATTAAATTACTCCATCGTACGAACAATCATTGTCTATGGAACCGGAAATAACTTATCGCGATCTAACATTGTTGTATGGGCGAAAGAAGCATTAATGAACGGACAAGAGTTAACAATAATCGATGATCAGTTTCGCGCACCAACATGGGCCGATGATCTCGCGTGGGCCTGTCTCCGGATTTGTGAATTAAATGAAAATGGTATATTTCACATCGCTGGACCTGAGACGATGTCTATATTTCACCTTGTTGAACGTATTGCACAATTTTATGGATTACCGATGAGTCAGGTCAAAAGAACAGACAGTTCAACCTTGAATCAACCTGCGAAAAGACCACCGAAAACAGGCTTCAATTTGTCAAAAGCACATGCTCGATTAGGTTATGCGCCAAAAAAATTCGAAGAAACCCTCGGTCTACTATGAGGCAAGTCCTTTTCTTCAATTAATCGGACGAAGTACTTTTATCTATTGCCGTTTTCATTGAAAATGATATATTTGTTTTCACTAAATTCATGCTATGTCACTTTGGAGAAAAAAATCACTTGTAGATTTACTGGCGCAAGCCGAAAATAGTCAAATGAAACGCACCCTCGGTGCAGGAAGTTTGATCGCATTAGGAATCGGAGCCATCATCGGAGCTGGATTATTCGTTCGTACTGCAGCAGCCGCTTCTGAAGCTGCTGGATCAGGAGTTACCCTTTCATTTATTATTGCAGCGATAGGTTGTGCGTTAGCTGGACTTTGCTACGCTGAATTTGCGTCCATGATTCCAATCTCTGGAAGTGCCTATGCGTATTCCTTTGTGACCATGGGTGAATTAGTAGCTTGGATCATTGGTTGGTCTTTAATCATGGAATATGCCCTTGGAGCCGCAACTGTTTCCATTGCTTGGAGTGAGTACCTCAATAACCTCCTCGGAAATGCCATACCATACGAGTGGTGCCATTCACCTTTTGAAAGCATGTACAAGGTTTCACAAGAAATGGTTGTTCAAATTCAAGCTTTACCTGGACATTGGGAAGGAATAGAAAAAGGTATTTTAAGTGCTGCTCAATACGAGAATTTGCCTTCAGATATCATGAGTAAAGTAACCATTACCAGTGGATTCATTAATGCTCCGGCTCTTATTATTCTTTTAGCCTTAACGCTTTTATTAATTAAAGGAACGAAAGAATCAGCAACTGTTAATGCGATTATCGTTTTTGTTAAAGTAGCGATTGTCTTGGTATTCATCATCATCGGATGGCAATTCATCAAACCAGAGAACCACACACCGTATTTAATTCCAGAAGGTACCTTTGGACACGAAGGATTCTTCAAATGGGGTTGGGGCGGCGTTCTTGGAGGTGCTGGAATTGTCTTTTTTGCATTTATCGGTTTTGACGCCGTAAGTACGACAGCACAGGAAGCAAAGAATCCAAAACGTGACATGCCTATTGGAATACTTGGTTCATTGGCGATTTGTACCGTATTATATATCCTTTTTGGACATGTACTAACAGGAGTTGCGAATTGGAGTGAATTTGCAACTGCTGGAAAAGAGGCTTCGGTTTCTTATGCAATTAAAACATACATGGCAGGTTACGAATGGTTAGGAACGGGAGTTACACTCGCGATTTTAGCTGGATTCTCCTCTGTGATCCTTGTGATGTTAATGGGACAAAGCCGCGTGTTTTTCTCCATGAGTCAAGATGGATTAATTCCAGCTGCATTTGGGAAATTACATCCGAAATTTCAAACGCCATACATTGCAAATTGGATGTTATTCATTTTCGTTGGAGCATTCGCAGCTTTCGTTCCAGGAAGCGTAGCTGGAGATTTGACGTCATTCGGAACCTTATTTGCATTTATTTTAGTTTGCGTAGGAATTTTAATCATGCGTAAAAGCAATCCTGAATTAAAGCGACCATTTAAAACACCATTGGTGCCCATCGTTCCAATTCTAGGCGTTTTGGTTTGTACGGCAATGATTGTGTCCTTAGACCTAGCTACCCTACAAGCTGCTGCTTTATGGATGGCACTTGGATTGATTATCTATTTTGCTTACAGCCGTAAAAACTCACATTTACACCCTAAGAAATAAATAGAATTAGGGTCTTATTGATAAGTAATTGAAACTGTCTTCTCCTTGGGAGAGGACAGTTTTGTTTTAACTATGTAGAAAACTACTCTTATGGAATCAAAATTAAAACAATCACTTGGTTTATTGGATGCAACACTGTTAGTTGCCGGATCAATGATTGGTTCAGGAATATTTATTGTAACCGCTCCTATGATGCGTGACATCGGGTCTGCGGCATGGATGATTGTGCTTTGGGTTCTAACAGGCCTAATTACCATTTTTGCGGCACTCAGTTATGGTGAATTAGCGGGAATGATGCCAAATGCTGGTGGACAATACGTTTATATCCAACGAGCATATGGTAAAATGATGTCATTTCTATACGGATGGACAGTTTTCACCGTTATTCAAACGGGTGTAATTGCTGCGGTGGCAGTTGCTTTCGCAAAATATGCTGGTGTGTTTTTTCCTGTTTTAAATGATGCCTTTTTAGAAACATCCTTAGTCAATATTTCCTATGGACAATTAGTGGCAATTGCGAGCATTATTGCCTTAACAATACTTAATTCAAGAGGGGTGCAAAATGGTAAAATCCTACAGTTGATATTCACATCGGCAAAGTTATTTGCTTTATTTGCACTCATTGTTTTAGGTCTAGCTATTGGATTAAAATCGGATGTGTTCACGCAGAATTTTGATCACATGTGGAACGCCTACAAAACAGTTCAATTACCAAGTGGAGAATTAGATGTCATTCCATTATCCGGATTCGCTTTAATGGGCGCTTTAGGAGCAACAATCATCAATTCCTTGTTTTCTTCAGATGCGTGGAACAATGTCACGTTCATTGCTGGCGAGATTAAAGACCCGAAAAAAAACATACCAAAAAGTCTGTTTTTTGGAACTACAATCGTGACGATCATATACATTTTAGCTAACCTTGCCTATTTAGCACTATTACCAAAAGGTGGAGATCCGATGGCAACGGATGCTTTAGGACAAGGAATCATGTTCGCAGCAAATGACCGCGTTGGGGCAGGTGCTGCATCCGTCATTTTTGGTGGACTTGGAATAACAATGATGGCTGCTTTAATCATGATTTCAACCTTTGGATGTAATAACGGACTCATTTTGGCGGGATCACGTTTGTTTTACGCGATGTCCTCCGATGGATTATTCTTCAAGCAAGCGAAAAAATTAAATCAATTTAACGTACCTAGTGTTGCCATGTGGATTCAAGGAATTTGGGCGAGCATATTATGCTTATCAGGAAAATATGG
Organism: uncultured Flavobacteriales bacterium; assembly: GCA_903879765.1. Classification (GTDB taxonomy): domain Bacteria; phylum Bacteroidota; class Bacteroidia; order Flavobacteriales_D; family Crocinitomicaceae; genus UBA952. The sequence goes on along the minus strand of CAIRMS010000253.1, from coordinate 3,119 downwards.
AGATTTATTGGTGTATAGTACCTTCGCAAGTCTATTATTTTACATTCTTACGATCTTCGGAATATTCATTCTACGCAAGAAAGAACCGAACACAGAACGCCCATACAAAGCATTTGGATATCCCTTCATTCCTGCCTTGTACATCCTTGTAACATTGGCCATATGTGTTGACCTACTTGTCTATGATTTAAGAAATGCAGGAATGGGATTGTTGATTGTCCTTCTAGGTATTCCAATCTATTTCATAGCGGATAGAAAAAAGAGATAGTTGATATACTTTTTTCTCATTTCCGTCGTTTAGCTTTCGGGAAAAGATTACTTGAATAGTTTGTTTAACTTAAATTTTGAACGTACATGTCTCAAGGTAATCCATTCGATATGTCGATACGGCATCAGCGCGGAATGTGGGTGCTACTAATCGCATCAATACTCATTATTTTTGCTCCACGGTTTTTTTTGTTCCTTCAAAGGGATGAGTCAGCGACGAAACTAATCCTGCTACCGATTGAAGAGAAGCCTCAATTCGGATACCAAGCAAAACAACAGCGTTGGAAATCATCCTACAAAAAAAGGACTTGGCCGCGATCAAAAAAAGCCTTTAAAAAACCAACAAAGCCATTCAATCCAAATGAACTTTCCCAAGAGGAATGGATGCAATTCGGTCTAAGTGAAAAACAAGCATCGATTGTCCTGAAATTCACCCAACGTGGGATAACTTCCAACGAGGAACTTCAGAAAATCAAATTTATTCCAAAAGAAACGTTTGAGAACATAAAGGATTTTACACAATTTCCACCGCTAGATAAGGAAGTTTCAAAAAAACAATTCATGCCAAGTTCAAATGCACCCACTATCGTGAATGCAAATGAAGCAAGTGAAGAAGAATTGATGAAAATCAAGGGCTTGGGACCATTTTACGCAAGGCAAATCATCAAATACCAACAACAATTAGGTGGATTCGTGCGAAAAGAGCAAATCCTAGAAGTTTGGAAAATGACTCCAGAAATTTATGCGCAAATTCAAGCTCAATTGAGTTGTGATGTAGCAAACATTCGAAAGCTATCCATTAATCACGCAAGTGCGGAAGAATTACAAGCCCATCCTTACCTAAATTGGAATCAAGCGAATTCAATTGTCAAAATGAGGATGCAAAAAGGAGGGTTTAAATCCATTGAAGAAATAAGAGAATCTGTAATTATTGACAAAGAAACATTCGAAAAAGTCAGACCTTACCTATCTTTGTAGGTATGAGTATTGAAAATAGACTAAAAACATGTATTCGGGATGTGGCTGACTTCCCGAAACCGGGCATCTTGTTTAAAGATATTTCCACAATTATGTTAGACGCTGAATTGTCAGCAGATGTGCTGGATCATTTAGTGGAAACGTATAGAGATGCTAAGTTAGACGCGGTTGCAGGAATAGAAAGCAGAGGCTTTTTATTTGGATTCCCGTTAGCGATTAAACTTGGTGTACCGTTTATATTAATCCGAAAGGAAGGGAAACTGCCGTATAATAAAATTAAACACGCCTATGACTTGGAATACGGAAGTGCTGTCATCGAAATGCACAGTGATGCAGTACAAGCGAATCAACGTGTGTTAATCCACGATGATTTATTGGCAACGGGTGGATCAGCTAGCGCCGCAGCGGAATTAATCCTTAAGAGTGGGGCAGAGGTAGCTGGATTTAGCTTTCTAGTAGAACTAAGTTTTTTAGAAGGACAAGAAAAACTAAAAAATTACACAACAAATATTAATCAAATCATCTCCTATTAAATAACCATCAAACAACACCATCAAACAACACCAATGAATTTCTCTCTTAACGAAAATCAAGAAATGATCGCACAAATGGTGCGTGATTTTGCAGAAAAGGAAATCAAGCCTTTTTACAAACAATGGGATGCCGATGAGTATTTTCCAGTTGACACCATGAAAAAAATGGGTGAACTTGGACTTCTCGGTATTTTTATTCCAGAAGAATACGGCGGATCCGGATTTACCTATTTCGAATATGCAACGGCATTAATGGAACTTGGAAAAGTATGTGGTGGGATTGGATTAAGTGTTGCGGCACATAATTCCCTTTGTACGGGACATATTTATTATCACGGAAACGAAGCGCAAAAGAAAAAATACCTTCCAAAATTAGCCTCAGGAGAATTCATTGGCGCTTGGGGACTAACCGAGGCAAATACGGGATCTGATGCGATGCGTATGCAGACAACAGCTGTTAAAGATGGAAACGACTGGGTGATTAACGGGGCTAAAAACTGGATAACTCATGGTTTAAGTGGCGACATTTCCGTGATTCTTGTCCGTACCGGTGAGTTGTTGGATTCCAACGGCATTACAGCATTTATCATCGAAAAAGACATGCCAGGATTTTCAGCAGTAAAAATTAAAGATAAGTTAGGAGTACGTGCGAGCGAAACTGCCGAATTGATTTTTGATAATGTTCGTGTGCCACAAGAAAACGTCATCGGAAATATTGGAGACGGATTCAAACAAGCGATGCAGATTCTTGATGGTGGACGCGTTTCAATCGCCTCTTTAAGTTGTGGAATCGCTCGTGGAGCTTATGAGTCGTCTGTTAAATACGCAAAAGAACGCGAACAATTTGGACACCCAATTGCACAATTTCAAGCGATCGCATTCAAATTAGCCGACATGAAAACTCAAGTTGAAGCGGCAGAATTATTGACGTTTCAAGCAGCCTACAGAAAAAACGAAAAGTTGCACATGACGAAAGAAGGAGCATTTGCGAAGTACTTCGCATCTGAGGTTTCGGTGAAATGTGGAAATGAAGCCGTGCAAATAATGGGTGGATACGGTTACACAAAAGAGTATCCAGCAGAGAAATTTTTACGTGATGCGAAACTCATGACAATAGGTGAAGGAACCTCAGAAATTCAAAAATTGGTAATTTCTCGAGAAATATTGAAATAAATTTTTGTGAATTAGGATTAATGTCCTATCTTTGCCCACCTAAGTTTAAATGTAAATTATAACATATGTTGATCATTCCAATTAAAGAAGGCGAAAACATCGAAAGAGCTTTGAAGAAGTACAAGAAAAAGTACGAGAAAACAAATATGATGAAGCACTTACGTGGAC
>CAIRMS010000252.1 GCA_903879765.1 uncultured Flavobacteriales bacterium | reverse complement strand
CGAATTCTGTTCAAACACTTCCAATGGGGATTCAACCATTTTCAGATGTTACATTGTTTGATTCAACGCATTTAATCGGTTTGGATGGCAAGAATGGTTCGCTTTTCATGTATGACATGGTTGCAAATAGTGTTTCACCATTTCTATCTTGGGATCTTGGGGCGAAAATCTGCAACATTTCAACGATGGACTCGACCTTGTTATTGGTTGATGACGCAAAACACATTCATTTCCTCTATTCACCTTACGACGAAGCTTCTTTGAAAACGTTAAATTTGGACAACGAGCAATTTGAAGCGACAAGTGTGTGTATTCACCAGGAATCTCATCGCCTCTTTTTGATGACCTCAAATGAAGAACGAACAGAGGGGTATAGCAGTAGTTCTGTCTATGCATACAATTTAAATCAGCAGAAATTAAACGCTCAACCACTATTCTCAATTTCAGGGGAAGATATTGAAGCTTTTGCGATACAAAATAAGTTAATTGCACCTCATTCGGATTTAAGCATCATTGATGACACATTGGAATCAATGAATTTTACACCATCTGCTATCGCCGTTCATCCAAAAACAAATGAAATTTACGTCTTATCTCGCGGAGATCATTCGCTTGTTGTTTTCAATCAATTTGGTGAAATTGTCAACTTTACATCGTTGGATAAAACAACGTTTTCAAATCCATCTGCGATGACCTTCAAAAAGAACGGAGATTTAGTGATCACCGACGGAAACATGATGAATCCAACAGTGATCCAAGTGAAATGGAATAAATTGTTCCAATCGAAAGCAGGCCACGGATTAATTTTCGGTCGCTAAAATCCACTTTCTACAAAAGGGACCTTCATTGAATAGCAGGTCAATCATGGATAAATTCGGAGAGAATTCCTTATCGTAAGAAAAGACTTGTTGATAGCTGCTTTTTTCCCAATTTTCATTTTGTAAATAAGCGTTTTTCGATGGGTTACCACTTATCCCAATGTACGAATCAGTATAGTTAATCGCTAATTTATGGTCTAAAACGTCTTCGATTAGTCTCAAACAACGCTCATTTTTTTCCCATAAAAAGGTGTCATTAGCGAAGATGATTTCTTTTATTTCTATGGCATAATCTTCAAAATAGGGTGCAAGCGCATAAGCACTTGTGATTGCGCGCCAGTGATCGTTTTTCCATGTTCCAGAATGATCGATCTTAAGCTCGCTTATTGGGATTTTTCGTCCACTTTCGTGCAATGTTGGAATGCTCAAACGTAAAATTCCATTTGCCGTAAGTATTTCACAGCGCGTACGAATCGTTTGCTTTTGAAAATGTTCATGCATCTCAATTCGCGCATCCTTTGCTAAGGCAAAAGCGTGCAGGTAATCAATGGAAGGAAAGTATGCTGTTGGAAAAACAGTCATTAATCAATCATCTTCATGATGCGGTTCCAACGGATTCCCATGTACGCACTTTTGGAGAACCAAACAAGTGAAGCTCTTCCAACGATATGATCTTCCGGTACAAATCCCCAAACACGTGAATCTGCTGAATTGTAACGATTATCTCCCATTAGCCAGTAATAATTAAGACCAAAGGTATAAGTTGTCACTTTTTTTCCATCGATGAAAATTCCAGCTTTCGTTTCTTTTAATTGATGTCCTTCGTATGCTGTAATGATGCGTCGATACCAAGGAATATTGGCTGCTGTCAATTTGATTTTTTGTCCTTTACGTGGCACTCTAAACTCTTGGAAATCTGTAGGGGTGTTATTCACATTGAAGTCTTTCGGAAAATAACTTAAGTTTCCAATGCGCTCCATGGATGTTGGAGTGTATCCTTTTTTATGACGGTAGGCCGGCATTAAATAGGTAGAAAGTTTAATGTTAAAATCCTGCTCAATACGTGCTTTTTCACTTTTTGTAAGGGTTAAAATGTACACATCAGCCTCACGGGATTCGAAATCAGTACGTGTTCCATCAGGAGCATTTTCTAGTCCATATCGCGTCATCATTTCACTTGCAGATGGAAATTTCACCTTCGATTTTTCAATCGTGTATTTCAAACATTGTCCTGGAGTAATTTTTGAAGGTTTGCCGTTTACATACAAAACAGAATTCTCAACGCGCAACACATCTCCTGGAATTCCAACACAGCGTTTGATGTAATTTTCACGTTTATCAACAGGTCTGAAGGTTACACCGCCATGTTTCGCTGGCAATCCAACATGGTTTTCAGGTCCACCAGGAAATTCTCCAGCAGCTAATTTAGCTCTAGCTTTCTTTTTCCATTTTTCATGTGAATCAATAAATAAACTGTACAATTGTTCGCTAATGGTGCTATCTATTTGTTCTGCTGAAACTTTACGTTCCTGCATCAAGCTTCTCATTTGCATCACCTTTGATTGAATTTCTTCTGAAGATTCAAACAAATAACGCGCTTCTTCATTCACAATTCCGTGGTAATCGTGTCCCATAAGTCCGTTTGGTGTACGCGGATCGACAATCGCTGTATCACCTGAAGGATAGTTGAATACTACGACATCATTTCGGTTTATTTTACGGTAACCAGGTAAGCGTGTATAAGTTCCTTTTTCGAAAGTCGTATAGGACTTAATATTCACCAAAGGAACAATGTTGTGCACCAGTGGATAGGATAGGGGAGTAACCGGAACTTTTGGTCCATACGCCAATTTGTTTACGAATAAAAAGTCACCAACAAGCATGGTTTTCTCCATGGATCCTGTTGGAATTTGAAAAGGTTCAAAGACATACGTTCGAATCACACTTGCTGCGACTAAAGCCCACAAAAAGGAATCTCCCCATTCTTTCACACGTGTTTTCTCTCCCGGCTTATCGCGACTAACCATATCTAGCGCCAAGGCTAAAACATGTCCAATAACTGGTAAACACATAAACAGAACGATGTGGTCTCCCCATTTTCTAATTTCCACTTCACGTGAATTGGACCAATTTGTTTCATTTCCGAAAGTTGCTTCTGAATTTGCAATCTTCGCCATAATCAAATAAGGGAAGAAAATTCCTTGCAGTGTGTCAGTAAAGGAGAAAAAGCCAAATCGACGAATGTAACTCACATTTGCAACCATCCACATCGCCAAATGAACACCTGGAAACACCAACAAAAGTGACCACCAAGGTTTGTTGGAAGTCATTTTAAACACAATGTAATAATTGTATCCTGGGATCAATGCTTCCCAAGCTTGATGTCCTGCTTTAGGAAAACTTTTCCACCACATTGCTAAGTATGGGTGAACTAAAATCAATAAATAGAAATAGAAAAAACTCATAATATCTTTAGTTTAAAACGTCTTTCATTGTAAATACTCCTTTTTTGCCGAACAGAAATTCTGCTGCCAATACAGCGCCGAGTGCAAATCCAGTTCGATTATGTGCGATGTGTTCGATGCGAATCGTGTCAATTTCAGAATCGTAACGAACTTCGTGTGTTCCAGGGACATTTGGTTCGCGAAGCGCATTGATAGAAATGCTGTGATCTCCTATGTTTTCATTGGCAAGTTGCCATTCCGTGTAATGTTGATGTGATTCAATGATGTCTGTCGCCAAACTTACGGCTGTTCCACTTGGCGCATCCAATTTTTGCACATGGTGAATCTCTTCCATGCTCACTTTATATTCGGAGTGTTTGTTCATGATTTCAGCCAATTTCCGGTTGATCTCAAAGAAAATGTTGACGCCGACACTGAAATTGCTAGCATGTAACAAAGAACCTCCCAAATCGGATACCAATTGATTGACTTTTGGTAAATCTTTCTGCCAAGCAGTTGTTCCAACGACAATTGGCGTATGGTTTTTCATACAGATTTCCATGTGCTGTACTGCAAGATCAGGTTGGGTAAATTCAATCGCTACATCCACCGTTGACCAATCAACTTTTTGAATCGGATTTGACCGATTAACGATGGCCGTAATATGGTGACCTCTCGTAAGAGCAATTTCTTCAATTGCTTTCCCCATTTTTCCGTATCCAATCAATCCAATATTCATAGTAACAAAAATACGTTTTTCACTTTAACGAAACTGCAACTTTAGATGAATTCCTGCGGAAGTTGGTCCAAGTAAGGTCGGTGTCGCCTGAATCGTGAGTTTGTCGCTAACATCAAAATGCAGAAAATGGGCTTCAACTCCTGCCTCAGCAATTTGAATAAAATAAACAGCGGCGCAACCTAGAATAGACATGTCCCTCTTATTTAGGTAGGATTGATACAAGCTTAAAACGGCTTGATCGTCATAGGGTTCCCAAGTTGGATTCAAATTCGTTGCATTGTTTATCCGATTGGTGTATTCTGTTTTGAGTGACTTCTGCGTTTGATTGTTTACGGTTAGAAAATATCCCGTAGCTCCTAGTGCAGCATAAATAATTGGAACTTTCCAAATGGCGTGTTTTGGTCCGTTTTCACGATGAATACTGTTGTAGACTTGTCCAGCTCCCGGTAAAACGGCAGAATAAATCATTACTTTTTTATACTCGGGTAAACTATCGCGTTTCAACAATAGTGGTTGTCCCCATCCTGGCAGGTGGATAAAAAGGAGAAATAAGAAAATGAAGCGAGGCATTATTTATTCAAAAGTGCCATTACTCGGTTCAATTCAGCCTCAGACTTGAAATGCACCTGTACTTTACCTTTTCCAACAGTTGACTTATCGATGGTAACTTTCGTTCCTAACTTGTCGCTGAGGAAAGATGCAAAAACCGATTCAGTTGTGGTCAAACTTACTTTTTCACTTTTAGTCTTTCCAGGACTAGCAGCAGTAGAAGGTTTAACCAATTGCTCAACCGCTCTGACAGAAAGAGAATCATCTAGAATTTGCTGATAAGCCAGCAATTGTTCGCTTTCATTTGTGATGCTCAATAAAGCACGAGCGTGTCCCATGCTAATCAATTGATCACGCACACCGGCTTGTATCACAGCTGGTAATTTCAATAAACGAATGTGATTGGCAATATGTGAACGAGATTTCGCTACTTTATCACTTAATTGTTCTTGTGTTAATTTGCACTCGTCAATCAATCTTTCGTAAGAAATCGCTACTTCAATGGCATTTAAATCTTCTCGTTGGATGTTTTCAACCAATGCCATTTCCAACATGGTTTGATCATTCGCAATTCGAATGTATGCAGGAACTTCTGTTAATCCAGCAAGCTGGGAGGCACGGAAGCGTCGTTCGCCAGAAATCAATTGATATCTGTCTCTTCCAAGTTTTCGCACCGTTAATGGTTGAATAATACCATGAGTCAAAATAGACGAACGCAACTCCTCTAAGGCATCTTTCTCAAAATGTGTTCGTGGATTAAATGGATTCGCTTCAATTAGTTTGATATCAATCATAGAAACGGATCCAACAGTGACTCCATTCATGGAAGTGATGTCCGTGTCAGAGTTTTGTAATAAAGCACTTAACCCTCGTCCTAATGCGGGTTGTTTTTTCGAATTAGAGCTCATGATCAATCTCAATTATTTTATCGTCGTTACCAATTTTTGTCAAATCGTTTTTTTGTAACAATTCGCGTGCAAAGTTAAGGTAATTTATAGATCCTTTCGAGGATGCATCGTGCATAATAACTGTTGTACCATGGCTTGAAGCTTCGCTAAGCGTCGTATTTCTGTGGATAACCGTATCGAAAACCAATTCTTGGAAATGTGTTTTTACTTCATCCACAACTTGATTGGCTAAACGTAATCTCGTATCATACATCGTAAGGATCATTCCCTCGATTTCTAATTCGGGATTTAACCTTCCTTGGACAATTTTTATAGTATTCAATAATTTACTTAATCCTTCTAATGCAAAGTATTCACATTGAACAGGAATCATTACCGAATCGGCTGCTACAAGAGAATTAACTGTAATCAATCCAAGAGAAGGTGAACAGTCAATAAGAATAAAATCGTAATCGTCTTTCACTTTCTCGAGCGTACTCTTTAACAAATACTCTCTGTTGGGTAGATTGATCATTTCTAATTCTGCCCCGACTAAATCTAAATGAGAGGGTAGAATATCCAAGTTTGGATTCGATGTATTCAGTATGACATCCTTTGGATGAAGCCCATTCACCAAACAGTCATAAATATTCCGAACATTCTTCGGATCGAATCCTGTTCCAGAAGTAGAATTTGCTTGGGGGTCAGCATCAACAATTAACGTTTTATACTCAAGCACTCCCAAACATCCACCTAAATTTATTGTTGTTGTTGTTTTTCCAACTCCACCTTTCTGGTTCGCTATCGCAATTATTTTTCCCATTCGATTTTTCTGAATCATAAAATTACGAGTTGTTGCCTTTGGTTTAACACATTTGAGCAGGAACTTATTAACGAAATACTTTTTTTTTGACAATTATCGAATACTTCGCTATGTTTTGATTGAAATACATAGAGTTCTTTCGGATATTTGTATCTTTGATTAGATTTTTTTAACTCAAAAGCCATGAATAAGATTCACCTTCGTATTGGTGGTGCCAAAGACAATCAATTGGTCATTGAGTCTGTTGACGTAGCCCCTTATCATCTAGAACTGTTTTGTGACACATCGGGTAATGTTTTCATTACAGATCTTAATTCAGAACAAGGTACGTTCGTCAATAACCGTAGATTAAACGGTTTTCAATTATTGAAAAGGGGAGACCGCGTTCGTTTTGGCCAGAATTACGATTTTCAATGGGAAGGAATTATCCCAACACAAAGCACACAACCCAAAGTAGTAAAGAAAGAAGCAAAGGAGGAACCCATCATTTCTAGAAAAAAACAAGAATCAACACAAAAAACACAATCCGTTAACAACAAGCAGTTGTACGTTATTTATGGGTGTATTATCTTTCTTCTCATTCTTTTGTCCCTTTATTTATAATTAATTCTTTCGGGCCTTTACCTAATTTTTGGCACACATCCGATGAAAATCAAAAGAATTTCAAAAATCGAGTAGAAATTTCAGTAAAAAATGGTTGCATTCAGAAAAAATTACTAATATTGCACCCCGTTTCTGTTTGAACGGCAAAAAAATTGTGAAATGAGCATTATCAGAGAAATTCAAAAAGAACTAACAGTAGCAAACCAATTGCCTGTTTTCGGTGCAGGAGATACCGTAATCGTTGCTTATAAAATTGTTGAAGGTAGCAAAGAGCGTATCCAACAGTTTCAAGGAGTTGTTTTACAACGCCGTGGAAACGGTGCAACAGAGACCTTTACTGTTCGTAAAATGTCAGGAAACATCGGTGTTGAACGTATTTTTCCAGTGAACTCTCCATTCATCGATGGAGTAACAATCGTTAAAAGAGGTGCTGTTCGTAGAGCACGTATATTCTACTTCCGTGAGCGTACTGGTAAATCGGCTCGTATCCGTGAGAAAAAGAAATTTACTGCATAATCTGCAGCAAAATATACAGAAGGGGATTCATTCGAATCCCCTTTTTTTATGCTTCATTTTTTGAGATTGTGACCTTTTGATAACAAATCTAAGATTGCAGAAAAGACAATGCAT
>CAIRMS010000251.1 GCA_903879765.1 uncultured Flavobacteriales bacterium | reverse complement strand
TTGGTACGCTTGTTCCTCTCGCCAGCGATCAATTTCCTTTTGATTTCCCGAAAGCAACACATCTGGCACTTTCCATCCATTGAATTCAGGTGGACGTGTGTACACCGGTGGAGAAAGTAAATTATCTTGAAAACTATCCGTTAAGGCAGAAGTTTCATCGTTCAGTACACCTGGGATTAGTCGAACTACCGCATCCACAACAACAGCTGCCGCTAATTCTCCACCCGAAAGCACATAGGAACCAATGGAAATTTCTTTCGTGATGTAATGCTGACGTATGCGATCGTCCACGCCTTTGTAATGTCCGCACAGAATCATGATGTTTTCACACAGCGACATTTGATTGCAATCATTTTGATCGAGTACTTTTCCATCCGGCGTCATGTAGATGATGTCGTCGTAGCTGCGTTCGGAAGTCAATTTTTCAATCAAGGCCGCAATTGGCTCGATGCTCATCACCATTCCTGCTCCTCCCCCATATTGATAATCGTCGACATTTTTGTGTTTATCCGTGGAGTAATCCCGAATGTTGTGGACGTGAATTTCCACGTGTCCTTTATCTTGAGCTCTCTTCATAATGGAAGCCGCGAAAGGACTATCCAATAATTGAGGCAATACTGTAAGTATATCGATGCGCATAGAACAAAGATAGGTCTTTCCGTGAAAAGTGAGATTCTTGTTTGATTAGGACAAAAAAAGCGCTGGGGGAATGGTGATTTCCTCAAATTCCTATATTTTCACCTTTGATAAACAGAATACAACATTCATGAAATTTTTATAGATTTGATCAGTGACAAACATCATTCATTTGGAATGCTGAAAATGCCAATGAAATTTTAACCGAACTTGCGTATCAACTCGACTTTTACGAGTCAGTTGTAACAGAACGAAGGAAAGATCAAAGTTATTTTGGTGATGACAAATTAGCAGTTGAAGTAGCATTAGCCATTCAACAATTAAAAGAACAAAACGAAGATGGAAAATAGAAAATTTTTCGACGAAAAAAATGTGAAGCCAACGTTTATCATTTTGGTGAGTGTGCACATGTCAGGGTACTTTACCTTAAGTTATTTTGATGTCGATTTTTTAATTAAAATTGCTTCGAGTATCTTGTTTTTTGCGTTAGGATTAGGAATTGCCTATTTATGGTTTCACTTTGTGGATTCGAAAAAATAAGCTCACATTACTAATCTATGACCTCCATTAAGTTTACTAGAGTGAAAGATCTTGGCCGGAGTGCCACTTGGTTGTGGGTCTTAGGTTCAGTAATTATCGGGCTATGTAGTATTTTTGGGATTCCATTGAGCATGCCCATAATCAGATTAATTGTTGTGATTCCAGGGGCTTATTATGCTTGGACCTCCTACTACGAGTCAAAAAAAATCTTTGAAGAGATTGCCTTTAATGAACAGACCTTTAAATTTTATTTTCAAAATGCTTTCAAGGATCCACTTAGCTTCAATCGTTCAGAAGTATCAGTAGAAGTGTTTGAGGATAAAATCGTTTATCAAGACATGAAATCAAATGAATTAATTGGGACGTTATATAAAAAACAACTTCAAGAAGAAGAAAATTGGAATGTCTTGAGTGATCAAATATAAACATCGATATAGGTACTTCACGAGTGAAGCAACGAAGGTTCCTTAAAAAATGAAGACAAAACAGTAAGAACCGAACTGAACTTGGAACAAAATTAGGTCTTTCCATGAAAAGTGAAATTCTTGAAAAATCCTTTAATAAAAAGTGCTGCAAAAAAGGCTACTTTGTGAAAATAACTACCTTTGCAGACAAATTCAACTCATGATTCAATTATCTGATCGATTATTAGCAATGGAAGAGTCTGCAACCATTGCCATGTCAAGAAAAAGCAGAGAATTAAAAGCGCAAGGACTTGATGTCATTTCATTGTCCCTTGGAGAGCCTGACTTTCATACGCCACAGTTTATTAAGGATGCTGCGGTGGAAGCAATGGAACAAAATTATACGATGTATACGCCTGTTCCTGGATACGATGATTTGCGTGAAAGTATTTCAGAGAAATTCCGTCGCGATAACAACTTGACTTATGACAAAAGTCAAATCGTGGTTTCTACTGGAGCGAAGCAATCAATTGCGAATGTCGTTTTGAGTTTGATTAATCCTGGAGATGAAGTCATCATTCCTGCACCATATTGGGTTTCCTATTTGGAAATCGTGAAAGTTGCAGAAGGAGTTCCTGTGGTAATCAACGCTGGAATTGAAAAAGACTTTAAAATTTCCGGAGCAGATTTGGAAGCAGCGATTACACCGAAAACGAAGTTATTCATGTTCTCGACGCCTTGTAATCCAACTGGATCCGTTTACACAAAAGAAGAATTACAGGACATCGCAAACGTCCTTAAAAAATACCCACACATCATTGCGATGAGTGATGAAATCTATGAGCACATTAACTTCATCGGAAAACATGAGTCTTTGGCTCAATTTCCAGAAGTTTATAACCAAGTGGTTACTGTAAATGGTGTTTCCAAAGCATGGGCCATGACTGGTTGGCGTTTGGGATACATTGG
>CAIRMS010000250.1 GCA_903879765.1 uncultured Flavobacteriales bacterium | reverse complement strand
TAAAAGTAGATTGATCCTGGTTCATCGATACTACTACAAGTGTATTTTAGGGTCTTGTTTTTTAGTTCTAGTGTATCTCTGATTGTCCCGATGCAGTAACCTGGAGCTCCCCTACAAACGAATAAAGAAAGAACCATTTTATTCTCTTCTAATTGTTTGATTTGAATTTCGCCAAAATAGCCAAATGTATCCCCGTTTACCGTTTTTGATGAACGCTGAAGAATATAGGTTCCTGTGGGATCGAAGTCATTGGATGTACAACTTGCGATAAAGAAAGGAAGTGCTAAAAGTATCTTTCGGATTTGCATGGGTTAGAATTCGAAGGTTTTTTAAAAATAGTTAAAATTTAGCTGTGGAACGAAATCGAACCGTTTTGGTCAATTTTAAACCAAAAACAAGCGTTTCTAGTTCAATAATGGAAAGAAAAACCCCCGTCTAGTTTCTAACGAATCTATTTTTCAAATGGGAAGGGTGTCATTCATCTTTTGCACACACCTAAAAAAGGTCGTAATTTTACCCTATGAAATTCATTTTAACCACTTTCGCGTGTTTTGTATTCGGCTTTTGTATGTCCCAAAGTGCCGTGAGCATTGATGGAGATTCGCTAATCGGATTCGCCAAAAAGCAATTAGGTGTCACCTATAAATATGGCACATCAAGTCCAGGGAAATCATTTGATTGCTCCGGATTTACCAGTTACGTATACCGATCATTTGGATTAAACAGTCCAAGAATGTCGAGCGAGTTTGTCAATTTTGGAACGAAAGTCGAACTCAACGAATGTAAAAAAGGTGACTGCTTGGTGTTTACAGGCACCAATTCTGCTGATCGTCATCCAGGTCACGTGGGCATCGTGGTCGAAAACACCGATGGAAAAATCAAATTTATTCATTGCTCAAGCGCAAAAAGTCATTATGGAGTGGTGATTTCTGATCTCACTGGTACAAACTACGCCAAACGTGTATTAGAAGTGAGACGGGTGTTGGAGTAGGGAAACCAATACGGTTCTTTTAAACTTTCTTTCTTGGCTCGATTTGAAAGCAAATCAAATCCTACAACCGTAAACTATTAGCGCTAAAGACCGATCAATTCACTGAAAAACATATATAATTGGTGATTTAAATCACCAAAAAAGGTATGTTTTTGGTGATTAAGATAAAATGATATTTATTTCTGGCGTACCGTTCAAAAAAAAGAAATAGATTTCGTGGAAGTTTCCAACGGACAAATTACAGCGTATGAGTTTAAATGGCAAAGCAAGGGCAAAGCAAAATACCAGCCGTTTTCTTGAAAGATTACAACGCGATTGGTCACGTGATTGACAAAGAAAATTTCCGGGAATTTGTGAGATTTGAACAATAAAATAGTGGATCCGTTATCTGCTCTTATTTCATTGGATAAAGAAAGAATCTTCAGTAAATAACTTGACTTTGAATTCAAGGATGCTGAAAACTAGTTGGAATTTTAGTAAATTTAAATCTAATTTATCATAAACATGAAAATCAATCAATTACACGCGCTAATCTTCTTGTCATATTTCATTTCGTTCCAGGTCTCTGCGCAGTTTAATTTAAAAACTGAAGATGCCATTCGATATAAAGAAAAACAAGTTATCGTTGTAACAACAGGAGATAGTATAGTTGATGCAATAGTAAAAGAAGCAATTGAAAAAAAATGGCGTTTTTCGGATTCTATACAATACATGAATTTGTCTGCATCCAATAGTTATGTTAATACCCATCCGAATGAGTTTATTCGGTTACAACTTAATTTAATTCAAGCAGAAATCGTTCATTCGATGGACTATGGTTATTACAAAACAGAAATCAGTCGTCGCACTTATGGAGAAATGTTGAAATTATTCATTTTTGAGGATGATCCAAAAATAAAATTTGGAGTTGGACTACAAAGCAATACTGACTTTTCGGAAGAAATAATTTTCGAATTGATTCAGCGCGCATGTGGAGTAATTGAGGGAGTGGAAGAAATGGGTTCATGGAATAAGCTTTGCATGTCAAAGCGTACTAATTCTCAAGAAATGATTCAAAGTAAAACACTTCTCATCCCTCTTGAATACGTGAAAAACCTATCGGATTCTACTCAATTTAAATCTGACTTACCATGTAATGTCCAATTCGTTCCAAGCAGTTTTATACAAGAGAAAATTAAAGAATCCAACGATCAATATTTGTATATGATTGCCATAGAGGAAGTTGCAAATTATCACATGCACTTCATTTGTACAACGAAAAGTTCCGACGTTTTATCAATTGCAGCAAGATTAGTACAAGGTCCTGGTGATTTTAAAGATGAAACAAAACACATGTACTTTGATTTAAAAACCTTCCGTAAACTAATAGACAAACTATAGATTACAGAGAAATGAGGAGTCAATACGTTTCCCTATTTTATATAAAAGGAAACTTCCATAAAGAACAAAACCCTCAAGCTAGTTCAAACATTTCGAGGGTCTCGTTTTCCTACAGCCAAATAGCACTTTTTTTACATTATCGATATGTGTGGGAGTTTTGATTCCATTGATAGCAAAACGACGAAAGCTCCCAATTAACCTTTTCTGCCATCATCTGTCCGGACAAATTAACTTAATTGCGCTTTGTAAAAGGTTCATGAAAAAATTCCTGAATTCGTTATTTCACCTCGACATATTCTTTATTCACCCATCCACTGTCGATGGAATTTGAAACGTATATCCAGGTGTCATTTCCAAGCTCATGAACGGAATCATTGAGTTGACGAACGATGGAGTCTCTTGGAATGATGGTCAAGACTTGTGAATTGGTGTTTGGTTCTGCACGCATATTCAATGAATCTGCTACAACGCGGAATTCAATAGGGTCATTTGAATCAGAAAGTAAATTGTCTGTAATGCCAAAATATTTTAGCGCAGCCCCAATAATGATCAAGGTGATGAACCATTTTAGGAGTGTGCCGACACATCCGGATGAACTTCCAGAACTATCCGAACTCCCACTGCCTGATGAAAAATTGGATCTTGGTGAATTTCCTGATTCAACAGTATCCGTGGTATCTGATGAATTATCTGTGAAACTAGCTCCTGTTTTTGCTGCCGAATAATTTGAACTGGATGAATATCCCGAG
>CAIRMS010000249.1 GCA_903879765.1 uncultured Flavobacteriales bacterium | reverse complement strand
CAGCAGCATCTCCTAAAGGACAAATGGTATTTCCTTCAATTTTTTTATTGATTTCTTCCAATAGCGTAATGTCTTCCATTGTACCATGTCCATTTTCTAGGCGATGTAATACTTTCTCCATCCAGCCTGTTCCTTCGCGACATGGTGAACATTGTCCACATGATTCATGCGCATAAAAACGAGCGAATGTATAGGTATTGCGAACGATGCACTGATCTTCATCAAATACAATGAATCCGCCTGAACCCAACATAGATCCAGAAGCAAATCCACCGTCAGCCAAACTTTCGTAAGTCATCAAGCGATTTTCTCCAGTAGCCGTTTTTGTCACTAAATGTGCAGGCAAGATTGGTACAGAAGATCCACCAGGAATACATGCTTTCAAACGTTTTCCATTCGCAATTCCACGGCAGTAATCATCACCGTAAATGAATTCCTCCACAGAAACACCCATTTCAATTTCGTAAACACCTGGACGAACCAAGTTTCCACTAGCTGAAATCAATTTTGTTCCTGTACTGCGTTCGATACCGATTTTCGCATATTCCTCTCCGCCATTATTCACAATAGGAACAACTGCAGCAATTGTTTCAACGTTATTTACAACCGTTGGGCAACCCCAAAGTCCTTTGACTGCCGGGAATGGTGGTTTCATACGTGGATTTCCACGTTTTCCTTCCAATGATTCTAACAATGCTGTTTCTTCACCACAGATATATGCACCACCACCTGGAGCAACAACAAGTTCCAAGTCGTAACCGGATCCCATGATGTTTTTTCCAAGCATTCCATTTGCACGTGCCTCAGAGATTGCTTTCTCTAAGATGTGAAGGATGTACATGAATTCCCCTCGAATATAGATGTAGGAAACATTTGCACCCAATGCATAACTTGATGTAATCATTCCTTCAATCAATAAATGAGGAATTTTCTCCATCAAATAACGATCCTTAAATGTTCCAGGTTCTGATTCATCCGCGTTACACACTAAATATCTTGGAACTCCTTCTGGTTTCGCTAAGAAAGACCATTTCATCCCAGTAGGGAATCCTGCGCCACCGCGACCACGAAGTCCAGATTTCTTTACTTCTTCGACAACCTCTTCAGGAGTCATTTTTTTCAAAGCTTTCTCTACAGATGCGTATCCACCGTTTTTTCGGTAAACATCAAATGTTTCGATGCCTGGAATATGTACGTTTTCGATAAGTAACTTTCTACCTGCCATAATTCCTTAATTTACTAATGAAGCTGCACGATACGCCTCAATGATTTCGTCCACTTTTTCTTTTGTCAAATGCTCATGAAACTTGTACTGACATTGTAACACAGGTGCATAACCACACGCACCAAGACATTCTGCCGTTTTCAAGGTGAACATTCCGTCAGCAGTTGTTCCACCAACTTTGACATTTAATTTCTCTTCGATGTACGCAATGATGTCATCACTTCCAACGATCATGCATGGTCCAGTACGACAAACTTCAAACACATAATTCCCAACCGGATTCAAGTGAAACATCGTATAGAACGATGCAACTTCATAAACCTCAATCGGTTGAATGCTTAAAATTTCCGCAACGGTATTCATTGCTGCAACACTTGTCCAACCGTATTGTGTCTGAACAATGTGTAAAATTCGAATGATTGCACTTTTTGATTTTCCTTCAGGAAACATGGCGATAACTGAATTGATTTCAGTCATCATTTCTGCGCTGAAAACAATTGGCGTAGAATCTTGATTAATTGGACTTTCTATTTTCATATTATGCGTCTAATTCACCTGCAATTACGTTCATACTACTTAAGGTAAGAACGGCATCACTAATGGACATACCAGAAATCATTTCAGGGTATGCTTGGTAATAAATAAAACAAGGTCTTCTAAATTGTAAACGGTATGGCGTACGTCCACCATCGCTGATTAGGTAAAATCCTAATTCACCATTTCCACCTTCAACAGAGTGATAAACCTCACCTGGAGGAATTTCTGTTTCTCCCATCACAATCTTGAAATGGTAGATTAAGGCTTCCATGTTGTTATATACATCCGCTTTTTCTGGAAGGTAAAAGTCAGGTAAATCTGCTTTGTACGATCCTTCTGGAAGGTTTTTGTAGGCTTGTTCAATGATGCGAACACTTTGACGAATTTCTTCTTGACGCACCATGAAACGGTCATAGGTATCTCCATTTACTCCAACAGGAATAATGAAATCGAAATCCTCGTAAGAGGAGTATGGATGCATCGCACGAACGTCGTAATCGACACCAGTTGCTCTTAAGTTTGGACCAGAGAATGAATACGCAAGCGCTCGTTCTGCTGAGATTGGTCCAGCTCCTTTTGTACGATCCATGAAAATTCGGTTGCGCGCCAACATCGAGTCGAATTCCTCGAATGCTTTTGGAAACGTTTTCAAGAAGGACTGCAATTTCGTATGAAAAGCAGGAGTGAAATCACGTTCGAATCCACCAATGCGTCCGATGTTTGTCGTCAAACGAGCACCACAAATTTCTTCGTACAACTCGTAAATTTTCTCACGTTCAGTAAATGGATAAAAGAAACTTGTTAACGCTCCGGCATCTACACCAATAACGGAGTTACAAATCAAGTGATCTGCGATTCGCGCTAATTCCATGATGATGACACGCATGTATTGCACACGTTTTGGAATCTCTGCACCAATTAATTTCTCAACGGTCATTTCCCAACCCATGTTGTTAATAGGGGAGGAGCAATAGTTTAATCGGTCCGTAATCGGTGTGATTTGATTGTATGGACGACGTTCCGAAAGTTTCTCAAATGCACGGTGGATGTATCCAACAGTTTGCTCAGATGAAATAATTTTCTCCCCGTCAACTTTTAGTACGTTTTGAAAGATACCGTGTGTTGAAGGGTGAGTTGGACCAAAGTTAATGGTTGCAATATTTCCGTCAATCGTCTCTGACGACTGTGCGAAAGCTTCTTTTGTTTTTAGTTCACTCATCATTATTGGTTATTACGTCCAAAATAGCGATCATCTTTATCTTCACGGGTATCATCCTCCAAAGCATATTCTTTGCGCATTGGGAAATAGTCCATGCTGTCTTCGTTCAAAATACGACGCATGTCCGGATGTCCAATAAATTCAACACCAAAAAAGTCATATGATTCTCTTTCCATCCAATTCGCACCTGGAAAAATGTCCACCAATGATTTGATAGAAACATTTTCTTTGGATAAATAACATTTCAATCGAAGTCTAAATAAATTCTTCCAACTGTGAAGTTGATATGCGACAGCGAACTCACGTCCAGCATCTTCTGGATAATGAACAGCGGCAATATTCGTTAGGTAGTTTACACTTAATGTCTCATGGTTTTTCAACCATTCGATGATTTCATGTCCTTTCGTTGCCGTTACCTCCATGGTCAATAGTCCATAAGGTTCTTCATGAAACAACACATCGTTCGGGAAAGCTCCTTGAATCAAGTTCAAGATGGCTTCATTATTCAGCTTTTCCATCTTCGATTTCTATGTTATAATTTTGCATCAAATGTTTGTATTCGTCACTGTAACGACGGCGATTCGATTCGTTTTTCACTAATTCGTGAATGTTCATCACACCATCAATGATTTGTTCTGGTCTTGGTGGACATCCAGGTACATAAACATCTACAGGAATGATGCGATCAATTCCTTGTAAAACGCTGTATGTGTCAAAGATTCCTCCCGAACAAGCACACGGAATAGAATAATATAATGACTTACGATACTGTTTTTATTTCTGATGTTCATTTAGGAACTGAAAGATGTAAT
>CAIRMS010000248.1 GCA_903879765.1 uncultured Flavobacteriales bacterium | reverse complement strand
GGCTTGAAAAACTAGAAATAAGAGCGAAAGTAGATACTACTATTTTTTTCATCGAGGGAGATTATAGTTCGTTTTTTCAGACGCTTCACTTTTGGATAAGTTGCATTTTCATAAATAAAAAAGCGAAGAGAAATGAAATTACTTACCTTTAAAAAAATTAACAAAATGAAAATCAAGCTATTCATTATATTTCTTCTTGCAAACGTATCCTTACAAGCACAATGGACTCCTCTCACCGATGTCAATACAGAGGTGGCGACATCAAATTCAGAAGACATGAAAGTTTTGGGAACAGTGAATGGAAAAACGGTTTCCGTATTTTGGAAAGTCGTCGGATCACCCATCAACTATGAATTACGCATGCAAGTACTGAATGATCAAGGAGTAAAACAACTTGGTCCGGATGGCGTGTTGGTCAGTAATAACATGTCCATGAGTACTTCAACTGCCATTATGAAAATGGCCGTAGATCAAAACGAAAACGTTTACATTGGGGCTACAGGAACCAATGGTGGAATCGGATTCGCGTTTAAATTAGACATTAACGGGAATCACCTTTGGGGGACGAACGGAATTAATTTAGGGGGTGGATATGTGGTTACTATTTTACCATTATCCACGGGAGAAGCAGTGATTGCTTGGAATGCTGGAAATCAAACCATGATGCAAAAATATAGCGCAACTGGCACTCCGATTTGGACATCTTCACAACAAGTGAGCAATGGTGCGAGTAATGGAAAATCTCCTGGAGATTTATTCGAACTCTCCAACAATGAATTTTTATTGGTTTTCCATGTAATTTCCTTTGGCATTAATTCTACCCTTTGGGCACAGAAATACAGTTCTATGGGACTTCCTCTTTGGGTAAATCCTATTCAGCTTTCCAATAAATCTACCGTGTGGAACACATCATACAGCGCAACCCAAGATGGAAACAATGTGTATTACGGATACAAAGCTGCTACAGGAACACATTTTGACTCTTACCTACAACGCATCAATCCAGATGGAACGCTACCTTGGGGTATTAACGGGAAGGATTTTGATATTACCACTACCAGAAATGAAATGGATACCAAAGTCGCATTTAGTCCAGGATCGCCTTATGTTTGGTCGATTTGCAATTACACCAACTCAGCTCAGAGTACTTACGGAGTTTACATCCAAAAATTTGATAAAGTGACGGGAGACCGTCAATTCACAGATACAGCAAAAGTCATCTACGCCATTGGAACTTGGAAAGTCAATTCGGGAGATTTGATGATGGTAAATGGACTTCCCGTATTCTTGATAAAAAGTGGATTGGACAACGGCGCAACACCCACAACCTTACATGCCTGTATGCTAGACGCAACGGGAACTTTCTCCTGGCCCTACGAAACCAAACCAATGGGTACCTTTTCAGCAAGTAAAAAACGCATCCATTTTTCAAAATCGACCAATGGAAAAGTAGTGGCAACCTTCATAGAGACGAAAGCAACAAGTGGTTCAAAGATTTATGCTCAAAGTGTTTCGGTGAATAACAACAATACAGGCACAGCAGTTGTTACCGCTTGTAACTCTTATACATGGATCAACAATGTCACTTATACAAGTAGCAATAACACAGCAACGTATGTGTTGACAAATGTTTCCGGTGGAGACTCACTTGTAACACTTAATTTAACCATCACCTCCCCTGTTCTGGATACACTAACGGTGAATACCTGCAATTCCTATACATGGAATGGAAACACCTATACCAACAGCGGAATCTATTTGGGTCCAACGGTGAATTGTGTCACTTCCGTATTAAACTTAAGCATATCCCCTAGCACCGTTCATAATTTAAGCGTCACGGAATGTGGCTCTTACACTTGGAATGGCACAACGTATACAACATCTGGAATATTCACCGGTCCAACGGTCAATTGTGAAACAGAGATCCTTGATTTAACCATCACGCCGAGTGCAAGCGATACGACGAGTGCGACAGCTTGTGATTTATATATTTGGAATGGAACAAGCTATACAAGTTCAGGTGTATATCTTGGTACAACGACGAATTGTGTCACATCCTACCTTGACTTAAGCATCACTACGAGTTCTTCGGATACGCTTTTCATTAGCTCTTGCGATACGTATTTGTGGAATGGTGTCAATTACACCAGTTCAGGTGTTTATCAGGGAACTACAAGCAACTGCAGCACAGAATTCCTTCAATTAAACATTGACACCGTTGATGTTTCAACGAGCATTCAAGGAATGACGATGTCCGCAAATACGACCGTTCAAGGGACAACCTATCAATGGGTTGACTGTGACGCGAATTACACTCCGATACAAGGAGCAGTTAATCAATTTTACACGGCAACAGACAATGGAAATTATGCAGTCATCATTACACAAGGAAACTGTGAAGTAATGAGCGCTTGCATTGCTGTTTCTGATGTGGGATTGAATGAATATTTAAGCACAAGTTTCACTGTTTATCCGAATCCAAGTTCAGATGAAATCACGATTCAACGTCAGATGAGTGAAATAGAATTATATTCCATTTTTGACCAACAAGGTCGATTGGTGAAGGAAGGAAAACTTGAAGGAGTACAAACCAGCATTTCCATAGAATCGTTCAACACTGGGACCTATTTGTTGAAAATAGCGGGAATACATCAACCCGCGATTCTAGTTAAAAATTAAACCATGGTATGAGCTTGGTACATTTTCAACTCATCCCACGTGACTTTATTGCCTAATTTCT
>CAIRMS010000247.1 GCA_903879765.1 uncultured Flavobacteriales bacterium | reverse complement strand
AAATGGAGTTTTGCTTCTGGAAACGTTTTCCGTATTGCTTTAACCACTGGGAAAGTGAGAACAATATCTCCGATGGAACTAAAGCGAATAAGTAGGATTTTCAATCGTTCTTTTATTAAAAATTACACCAAAATACAAAAATTACTTTTGCGTTGTGTTTTGGAAAAGGACACGATTCGGGTCCAATTGTGCTTCAAGACTCGTGAAAAATGCAGAACGCTCTGATTCCTGCACGCAATCAATTGGGAAGGATAATTGGAGGTCTTGGATGTAATCGAAATAAACGGTCTGTTGACTCACGCTCACTTTTCGGAGTCCAGCAAGGTAAATTAAAATGATTTCACGATCACTGACCAAAACTGCCTTTGAGGTAACTCCAACCCTAAAATTATTTTTCACATTAACCAACAGAAAAAGCATCGATTCAATTGCAAAAAACACTAACACAGCACTAATAAAAATCGCCTGTGTCGTAACATAATAGTAGGATAATGCCAGAAAAACCAGCACGATTGACTCTATTGAGGTATAAAGGATTACACGTTGTTTACGTTCGCTACTTATGTTGCCGTTCCATGCAAATTTCGTTGTTTGAGCGGTCATTCGAACTCCCATCCAACGACGAACAGAACGACGCAAACTAATTATGGCATAAACCAATCCAAGCCCTAAAAACACCTCAAAACGATACAACAAATTAGCACCAGTTGTATTCAAAAAATCAATGGGTAAATCGAAGCCAACAAAAACCGACAATAACATTGTTGGAAACGTAACTACCAATAATAGAACATTGATAAAACTATTCATTCGGGATTAGTTTAAGTTTTTGTTTCAATTGTTGAATTCGTTCTTGTGCGTGCTTCACCTTTTTATCAACATCCGCTCGTAATGCGTCTGCACCTTTTGATTTAGCGAAGAAACCAAGGTTATTTTCTAACAACATAATTTCTTTGGTCAAAATGTCGATTTGCTTACGAATTTCATTTTTCTCACCTTGTAATAATCTGAGGCGATCCGGACTAGATTCCAAATTATCGAGCTTAGCTTTGAAAAAGATATTCTCTTTTTCTTGTCCTTCTAATTTCAATGCCGCATATTTTTCATCAATGGCTTTCTTGAAATTTTGATAAATGGTGTTTTTCTCTTTCATGGGAACTTGTCCCATTTCATTGAATTTATTTTGGAATGCTCTCAACGCAGCAATTGCCTCATGTTTATCAGCAGGTACTTCCCAATTTTGCACTTCAGAAATCAATTCTTTTTTAGCAGTGAGATTGGAAGCGTTTGCCTCATCTTGCACTTTAAAATGAGACTCCTTTGCTTCAAAAAATACATTGCATGCACCTCGGAATTCAGTCCATAATTTATTCTCAAAACGATGTCCAGCATTCCCTGACTCTTTCCATTTCTTTTGGAGTTGAATCAATTTTTCAGAAGTCGTTTTCCAATCTTGTGAGAGACTTAATGCTTTCGCCTCCTCGATTAATTTTCTCTTCTTATCAGCGACATCCTTGAACCTGCTTTCAACATCCTTAGAAAACTCTTTTTTCGCTTGGAAAAAGACATCACATTGTTTGCGGAAGTCCTGGTAAACCAATTCATTTTCCTTTCTTGAACCGAATCCAATCTTCTTCCATGCCTCTTGTAATCCTAAAACATCTTTTGTTTTTTGATCCCATTCCTTCGCAGTAGCGGTATTCTCTAATGTTTCATTAACAGCGACTAATTTCTCAATTAGCGCTTTTTTTGCATCAATATTTTCTTTCAGAACGACTCTTTGTTGCTCGTAATGCTCATTAAATTTATCATAAACAGCACGAACCGTTTCCCAATACGCATTCTTCAATGATTCCCATTCTTCATTTTGAACCGGACCAATTTCTTCCCATTCATCTTGAAGCGAACGAAGACTTGCCTCTGCTTCACGAACCGGTAAGTTAGCCGTGCGCAGTTGTTTTAATTTGAAGATCAGGGCCTCCTTCAGCTGCTGATTACGCTTGTAATCATGGTCCTTTAATTCTTTGTAAATTTTTATGTTGTAGAAGAAAATCTCCAACAAACGGGAATATTCTTTTTGTAAAGCCTCACGCTTGTCACGAGGAATGTCACCAACTTTCTTCCAGTTTTCATGGATTTCTTTGTAAGCATTGAAGGCTGTTCCTATTTTCTCCTCGTTTTCAATAACATCTTTCAAGCGTTCTACGAGCGCTTTCTTCTGCTTTAAATTTTCATTTTCAAGTGCCGTTTTTAACTCCACTTGTTTTT
>CAIRMS010000246.1 GCA_903879765.1 uncultured Flavobacteriales bacterium | reverse complement strand
GCAATCTTTCAGATATTTTCCCCCAATCGTTTGCGCTGCTGAAGTGATCGCAAGCATTTCGGCATGTGCGGTAACGTCAGTCAATATCTCCGTTTGATTATAGGCCTTCGCACAATACCATCATTGGACATCAAACGGGATCCGGTTCTTGCTTACATTTTAATTACCTCACGTTTTTAGGTCAACCAGTGCCTAATGTTTCCTTTCAAAACATCCATGTTTCAAGAAACATCATTAGTGCGCCCAATGATAGTTTGAATAATGGACAGCTTTGTATTTCCAGTATAAGTCCACAAGTTGGATTAACAGCATCCAATAATCTTTACAATTCAACGCAGGTTCCATGGTATAACGCTACGACCGACGTGGTCATTAACCAACTTCCAAACTTCGCAGCATCGCTTGCCGAAGTAACACCTTCTTTGACAAATCCATTATTTGTCAGCACTGCACCAATATCCACGATTCTATTTGATCATTTATTTCTACCAAGGCTACAACCTAACACAAACCTTGGCGCATTAGAATTCGATCAAGGTAATGCGGGTATTTTTCCTTTGATTAGCTTCGATAAACAGCTCTATCCAAATCCAAGTTCTGGAGAAATCAAATTACCAAAAGAGTTGGCAGCAACTTGGGTAAACGTTTTGAATAAGAGTGGTCAATTAGTCATGAAAATGGAAGTTGAAACCGACGGTAAATTATCCTTAAACGAACTTCCAAACGACACGTATTTTCTTCAAACATCGAAACAAGTATATCGCTTGGTCCTGATGAATCCATAAATTTTAATCACCAAATTCACAAGGCTCACTGGTACGTTCATAGACACCGTTTCGGAAAATCCCGGTTTCAATACATGGTTCTAAACCGTAATCTACTCGTTCTTTACTCCAATAAAAGGCTCCGTCTAATATTCCTTCATTGAAATTTTTTTCCATCCATAAGTCGCCATTCCAATCATACCCTTTTTGACTGCCATGTGGTATGCCATTTTTAAAATTTAAAGAATAGCGCAAGGTATCATTTGACATATATTCATCAATTTTTTGAATGAAACCATTTTCAAATTGGTATCGTGCAATAACGTTTCCTGTTGAATCTAAAGCAACTGACTTTCCCGTGAATGCTTCTTCATCGACAAAAGCCATTTCTAATAAGGTGTCGCCGATGTTAATCGGGACCCACATATATGCATCTTCAGTCCATATTCCTCTCACAATAAGTGGCGGTTGTGAGGTGCCAGTAAAAGAAAAGTAATTTCTTCCGTTTGAAATAGTTACGAGTTCTGCATTTACTTCTTGTGCAAAAACGCGCGATGGTTCCAAGAAAAATAACTGTAAAAGAATGAGGAGGATAAGTTTATTCATAAAGCAAGAAACGATTCGTTCATATTTGGTTACGAAAATGATCATAGTTACCTCATCAAATATAAGATAATCTAATAAAACATTAAAATGAATGATAAATCGATGCTTCAACACCGAGTAAAAGAAAGCCGAATGTTAACGAATCAAATGAAGGTGTCCCGTTACAAGTTCAGGTTTACTTTGAGTCACAAAACGATACGTAATTTTATATGTATATACTCCAATTGGAGCAGAACCGTTGTTTGCTACGGATCCATCCCAGCCAATGCTCGGATCTTGACTCGTGAAAATGTTTTCCCCCCAACGATTATAGATGCACAACTCAAATCGTTCTGGAGAAATGTTTTTCCCAATTGCTTGAAAGGTGTTGTTAAACGCATCACCATCTGGACTAAACGTATTTGGAATAAACAGTGTGCCATCCTCCAAAATCGTCAATACACTGGTGATCACATCTGAGCAACCTTCATTATTACTTACTGTTAACTGGAAATTTAAACTTCCAGTAGTGTTATTAGAAAGATTAAAAAATGGATTCTGCAGGTTACTTGTTTGCACCGTTTCATTTCCTGTTGTGAACTCCCATTCCCATGTGTCGATTTGTCCTAATGATTGGTCAATCAATTGAATTTCGGTTAATCCAAATTCGAGTAATTCGGGTGAACTTGTAAACGCCGCAATTGGTTCAGGCAGGATAGTTAGATTTACGGTGATGACACTATCACAGCCAGTTGAGTTTGGAATGGTGTAAGTGAAGGTTGTGCTTTCTGAATACGTTTGACCATTCTCAAAAATGTAGTCACCACAAGATTCAATATTGAGCACACTCGTTGTTTCTTGATTTATGGTTAAATTCAAGTTGACAGTACTATCACAGCCATTCGCATTCCCACCGACAATCGTGTATTGTGATGCATTTGTGGAAGAGGTGTAGGTAATACCATCAATCCAAGTGAAGCTTTCACAAGCACTTTGAACATCTGTTCCAACGGTATTTGGACTAATGGACAAGTTTAAGGTCACCAAAGAATCACAACCACTACTATTGGTTAAGGTAACGTTTTGACTTCCAGGTCCATTTAACGTTAACCCATTCCATTGATAAGGAAATTGATCGTTGCAAACGGTTTGATTGATCGTCACATTATCAGGAACGCAAGCTCCACAGCAGTTACCCGCTTGTGAACTAATAGTAAACGGCGTACCGCTATCCCAACAATTGTATTGAACGTTGAGTCCACGAAGGACACCACCAAATTGCGACTGAAAATACGCTAAGACTTGATCAACGGTATTACAGCCACCTTGATTCGCATTCACATTGCAACTAGCAAGACAAACGATGCCAGTGTTATTTCCGTTCGTAAGATTAAAATAGTTTGGATTTGGCGGACTAATGATCGTCACTGGTGGTA
The DNA here is from genome assembly GCA_903879765.1 of uncultured Flavobacteriales bacterium. GTDB lineage: Bacteria > Bacteroidota > Bacteroidia > Flavobacteriales_D > Crocinitomicaceae > UBA952. Next base: position 15,080 of record CAIRMS010000246.1, on the reverse strand, counting down.
CAACGTTCACCGTTAGAATCGCTGGATTGATTCCTGTGAAACTCGAGGTGTTAATAGGGAATCCACAGTTATTGTTGTTTTGTGCGGAGTTGAATCCGGCGTAAAGAACTTCTGTAACGGTGTTGACAAATGGGCCACTGAACGTCACATTCACCGGCTCATAGGTACAAATGCCAATTTTTAAATTGGGGATGTTTTGATCCACAACAATGTTCAGATTTCCACCATCATAATTGGCAAATAAAATCCAATTTCCAGTTGGATCACAGTTTGGAGTGAACGTAGACTGCGCGTGTACCTTAATTAAAAAGTGGAGAGATAAAATAAACGTTAACGCAGTAAGTAACAGGTTTTTCATTATCATGACAAAAAACAGTTTCATTTTCTAGAATCCTGAACAATTGACCTTTATTTTTGTTTTAATTAAAACGTATCATGATAAAAAATATATTCTTTTTAGTTTTACTTTGTGTGAGTTCATTTTTCTCCTCGGCACAAACCAATGTTTCGGGTGGAATTTACCAGAATGCCACTTGGAGTTTAGCTGGAAGCCCCTATATTGTCAACGGTTCTGTAGTTGTTTTTCCTGGAAAAACGTTGAATATTGAACCGGGTGTTGAAATTCGCATCAACAATCAAACGAGTAGTAACATCTACATAGAAACGCGTGGAACCATCAATTGCGTTGGAACCGATGCACTTCCGATTAAAATTCATGCGCTATACGATACCATGAACAATACAGCTTGGCAAGGATTTGTTTGCACGAGTTCTCAAGGAGGCGTGCTGAATGCCGATCGTTTCCAAATCGCCAATGCGTACTTTCCTTTTTCATACGAAACGCCGTTGTCGAACTACAATTACACAAACTGTAGCTTCAAACGTTGTTTCCAAGCAGTAACAGTTGGTGAATCAGTGAATTTATCCAATTGTCAGTTTATCGACAACGAAGTTGGAGTTTACGGCTGGGCCAACTTTACGATCAATGATTGTTTGTTCAAAGACAATACGACTTCCATCTACGCGTACGCATCGGTTTTAACAATGACCAACTCCGATTTTATCGATAACCAGATTGGACTTAGTTTCGTGTCAAACATATTTGACTCCATGTACATTTCGGATTGCCAATTTTTAAATAATGGCTTGGCCCTTAATTACCCGAATAAAGGCAAAGTGGAAAACTGTTTGTTTACGGATAATGCGACTGCCATTCAATCCGCTTATAAGTGTGAAATCGTAAACAATGAATTCTTTTACAATGAATTAGCCATTCAAGCTTCTGTAAATGCCGAAATCCACAACAATCAAATCAATAATAATATGGGTGCTGTAAGCATCGAATATGTCACCAATGTACAGGATAGTCCTCAGATTTATAACAACGAACTTTGTGGGAACATCAATTTTGCTGTGAACAATAACACAAACATGAATTACTCCTTGTTAAGCAATTGTTTTTGTGATTTGGATTCTGCAGGAATCGAAGCAATGATCATTGATGGTTATGACGACATCATAAAAGGGTTGATCAATTACCAGATTTACGATTCTAGTTGTACCGTGTTATTAGGAACGGTGCTGAAATATGGTCCGGGAGCAGGAATCAACGAATTGACATTTGATGTTCAATTTGAAAACCCAGTAAATACCGAATTATCACTTCTTGGCGAAACGGAATTCACCTCCATCCAGGTAACAGATTTAAGCGGAAAATCAATCATTTTCAAAAGCTCAGGAGCCAACAATTTTGATGTATCAAACCTTCCAGCTGGATTTTATGTCTTGACGGCTGTTGATCAGCAAGCAGTCCGAAAGCGTTTTGTGAAGCTGTAATACGCTCTGTTTCTCGCTGTGCTTCGCTGGATTTGCAAGCCTGCGTAACAGGCTCATCACCATCCCATATGGTAATATTCAAAGAACAAGATATTATCAGGTTCGTCGTAGAAGGTCCTTATTTCGTAACCACTATTCAGAATATCGCTAGGCGATTCCATACGTCCTTGATTGCTGTGTTCAGAACTTCGACAGAGGGTAAAGATGCGTTTCCCTTTGAAGAATATGATTGCGTTTCCCTTCTGAACAAAGTGATCGATTTGATCTCTTAAAAACCGGGAGTTCCCAATGTTTTGCCGGATGTCTTCACGTCCTTCATAGATAATGAGAGACTGCAAGTCAAAGCCATTTTTAGCTTGTTCAAGTTGAGTGGCGGCTATGCCGTATCGTTTAGCGGTGGCCTTGTAATAATTCACTAAGTTCGTATCTTGATCTCCATAATAGGCAATGCCATTAATCAAGCTTTCTTGCACTTTCCTTAACATCACCGAAATGGTGTCCATGGAGACCAAAACAGTATAATCACCAACAGTCCATTTTCCCATTCGCGTTTCAGGCATCTGTTTAGATAACTTGATTTCCCATAGCTCTTGGGAAAAAGCAGTTAGGTTCATTGCGAGAATAAAAATGAGTGATAAAAACTTCATTCAATGAAAGTATAAAAAGCTTTTCAGCAATGGGTTTCCGACTAACGATTAAATCAGTACATCATTCTACCAGCATTAACTCCAACCAAGTTTCGTCCAAATTGATGCTTACTTGGGTGCCTTTTTTAGGGTGTAGTGTAAAATCTGGATCAGTGGAAAAGATCATTAAACCAAGTTGGTGTCCAGCAGGAATGATTTGATCATCTGGTTGAAAATTAAAGGTGAGGTCGTAGAATTTTCCAGGTTGAAGTGCTTCGCCTTTTTCTAATGAATGATGATTTTGAGGATCTGCCCAGGCGCGGTTGACAAGAATATCGTCGAGTTTGATTTTCTTTGGTTCGTAGTTATTTGGAACAGCGATGAGGTAGACGGACAGATTAGCTGCTGCTTTGTTGCTTGCCACTTGCACATGAATACGTCCTATTCCAGAAAGATGCATTGGTTTACTCAAGTGTTTACCCCAAAAAAGAAGTCGGTTAGCAGACTTTTTCGGTGATATAAGTTGCAAGACTTTCAGACTGCCATCGTCGACGAAAGACAAGGTTTTCCCTGCTTTTTTGTCGCTGGAAAGATTTCCAGTAGTTGAACCTTCCGATTGCAGATAAAAACGCTGGGCTTTTGCTTTGGGATTTGGAAAAGCGCTATAGGGTATCGCTTCATTTTTTCCTTTTGGAACAATCCAGGCATCGGCAAGTTTCTCTACTTCGTTGTTTTGTCCATGTAAATATCTCGTAAACCACATGTTCATCATCCAAAGTGGTGGAGGGTAGCCATGGCTCATTTGATTGTAGTAAATTTTGGCAGGAAGTCCCATCTTTTTAGCCTGTTCGTAAAAACGAAAGCTATGTTCCGACATGACATTCCAATCTTCAAATCCATGACACATAAACAAGGCTGCTTTCATGCTGTCCATTTGTGTCAAGTAATCGCGGGAAGCCCAAAATTCATTGAAGTCACCACTGATTCGATCTTGTCCGGGAACCAATATTTTATCGCGAATGATTGAGTCGTTGTGCGCACGATTTTCGGGATCACCACTATGAACAAAATCATACAAGATGTCGGTATCTTCTCCCAAATATCCTCCGGGTGACCGTACCAAACCATTGGAACGGTAATACAAATACCAAGAACTCACCGGCGCATTCGGAATAATGGCTTCTAGGCCTTTCACTCCTGTACATGCTGCTGCTAGGCATAAGGTTCCGTTGTAGGAAGTTCCCATCATCCCTACTTTTCCGGTCGACCAAAAAGCTGTTACGGTATCCATTCCAGAACGAGTGGTATATCCGATTGCTCTTCCGCAGAGCCAATCAATGACGCAAGCTGGAGCCAGTTTTTCATTTTCGCCACCAATGGTTGGCGCGCCATCTGAAAATCCAGTTCCGGGTGACGAAGAATACACAGTAATATACCCTCTATTCACCCAAGTAAGGTCTTGATATTGAGCTTCCCAAGGTCTGTTCGTCGTTCGTTTAGCGACAGCGTGTTTATGTGGCGGAGGCGTTTTTCCTAGTTCGTGATTTACATTCCAATAAAAGCTTTTTGAATCACCGCCTGTTCCAGCAAAATAAGGACTAGTGGTGTAAATCACTGGTAATTTGATCCCTTGGGTTTTTGTTTGAAGGGGTCGGGTTAAAAATACGTGCATGCGATCGAGTTTCCCATTGGCATCGCTGTCGAAGTTGGTTTGAACCCACAATTCCTCTTTAATCCATTCAGCTGGATTGCTAAATGCGGGCACAATTTGCGCTTCACCATTTTTGAAAATTGGTTTGGCTTGTTGAGCGTAGAGGGTAGGAAGGAGAATAATACCTAGAATAAGGAAAATAAATTTTTGCATGATCGTTTCGTTTCGTTAAAACAAAGATAGTAGAAATCGCATGTGATAATCCGGTTATTACTTCTTGCAAAAGTTAACTATTGCGGCATCATTAAAGCGTGTCGTTATTTCAGCCTTTCTGGTGTCAATTTCCAAATCAACTGAAAAATTGCGGCTCCAATGATGGTCCAGATGATGTCATTCCAGTCAAAATGTAATTTCTTTGAAGACGTTTGAATGAATTCCCAAGCAATGAGTCCAGTTACGGAGATGAGGTTTGCCGTTCGATCCTTTTTCTCGTTTAACCAGTTGCTCGATGTCTTTAATTGCATCATAAACCCGACAAACAATGCTGGTATTCCAATCGCGGGAAAGAAATTAGGTGCAATTCCCAAGAAATAACTGACGAACGCACTCTCCCCAGAATAATTGGGTCTTACATAGTAAGAAACTCCCTGAAAACAGAGGAAGCAAATGGCAAAAATGCTGAACCAGAAGTAGGTGGTTTTGGAGTTGTTTTTTGTCATATTATTCAATTGAGTACTTTGGAAGCAGAATTTATCTCAACAAGTGAAAATCAGTATAATTCTTAAAGGCTTCGCAGAAATTCAACATTGAAGTTATACATTAAACCTCAAAAAGAGCCCTGCGTTAGTATTTAATTTCGATGTATTTAAACGTTGAATCACATCAATGCCTAAACCAAATTGAAGTTTGTTTTTATAATCCAAACCAATTCTGGCTATTTGTGATATTTCAGATGGATCAACTGAAAATATAATTTGAGATGAAATCCCCCAATTTAGAGACAATTTTGGAACATATCCGATGATTCCTAACACACTTGGCCCAATCTGCTTTTCAAAAAATCCAATTGTAGGATAAAGTTGAATAAAAAAGTCTTCACGGACATTGGCATACGACAGGCTTAATCCTAAAGTTGGAATAAAAAATTCTCCGTAAAATCCGCCGCCTGTTGATATTCCAATCCATGGTTTAAATTGATAGGTAAGTTGTCCTTCAATTGACACAGTGTTAAGCGCTTTGTTGTTATAGTTTACAGTAAAACGATTTAAATTAAAATAATTCCATTTAGCTGCACTATCTAAATCTTTATCTGTATAACTAATGTAATGCGCATATTTATTTCCTGCCAGTGCTTCGATTGTTAATTGTGCACGGATGAGGGTGTTTAAAGAAAGAAATATTGTTGCGAATAATATATTTTTCATTTTTCAAGAATTTCTTAATGGAGCTTTTTCTTGAGTTTGCTCTTTGATTAGCAATAAATCTTCTTCCTGAACGAAAAGTGAATTCAAGTCTTCGGTTGATCTTTTTATGTTTTTTCGTTCAAAGATTTGTGCGTGGCGGGTTTCATAGTCTTTAAATTCTGTGCCCATCCATTTGTCCCACCAAGTAAAATATAAAGCATAATTGCCATTGAATAATTGATGATGCATATTGTGGTGTGTTGATGCAGTTTTGAATTTTAGTATTGGTAATTTCACCCAGCCTTTTGGGTATATTTCATAACCTAAATGTGCGAACACATTATTGAGCATGGAGAAGATTTGCCAGGCAATAATAACCCCGAAATTTAACGGAAGTAAAAATGGTAAAACAAAGCCCACAAAGTATTCAACTACAGCTTCTGAAGGATGAAAGGCAAAAGCAGTTAGTGGCGATGGGTCGGTGCTTTTGTGATGTACCTTGTGAAAAATTTTATAAAACCTCGGTAAATGCATTGCCCTATGGCTCCAGTAAAAAAACATATCATCTATAAAGAGGACAAGAAAGAAGCTAATGCCTAACCACATATAACCGTATTGGTTGATGTCAAAATAGACTTTTGAGTATCCTTTGCCATCCAGATATAAAATACAAATATCGAAGATGGCAAAAATTGAAAAAGTACTAACAGAGAAACTAAGGTCATGTTTGAAATGATGAGACTTTGCTCTTTGCGTTTCTTGAATTCTTATCTTTTTAAAATACTTTTTACCTAAAATCCAAAAGACGAAGAACAAAGGAAAAGCAAATCCTGCATACCAAAAAAGTTGCTCTACAAAAGCACCAGTGAAACTTTCAATTATGGTTTTAAATGTCATTTTAATTCAATTTCAGCGTGAGAAAATAGTACACTGCGAAATTGAAAAGATCATTTCTTTTTTCTTTTGATATACATCAAAAAAGGTTAAAACTTGCCAGCTCGAATTCTACTTAGAGTTTCTTGTGTTATATTTAGATAGGAGGAAATATTGCCAAGGCTTATACGGTTGGTGATTTCAGGGTAAAGGCTTAACAATTTTTGATAACGTTCTGTTGCATTAAGGAATTGCAAATCAGCTATTCGATCTTCTATTTGAGCTACATAGTGTTGTTCAATCAACTTGATATACCAAAGTGCAAATGAATGGTGTTTTTGAAGCAAGCTTTGTAAAACACTATATTCAATGGAATACATTTCACTATCCTCCAAGAACTGGATATTCTCTTCAGAGGGTTCTTGGCTCACTAAACTTGTGGTGTCAGCAATTACTTGTGTATCTAGGCTAAACCAAGTATTCATCTCTTTACCTTCTTCGTTGGTATAAAAGTATCTTGCCGCACCTTTTGTCATAAACCAGAGGTGTTTGCACGTTTTTCCTTGTTGAAGTAAAATATGGTTTTTAGGATGTTCTAAATGTTGAAAATGCATGATCACATCTTCCAAAACATCGTCGGGTAGTAAAAAAATGTTTTGTATGAAATTTGTAAATTTTACGTCCAAATTATTCTGCATCGGAACCACACTTCTTGTTTTAATTCATAGAGGTGACTAAATTACTTATCATTTAGTCCAATTCCAAAACCTAACAAAGCAGCTACTAATGCAAGGTGAGAAATTAAAATTACTTTTTGCCAAATAGGGCGCTCATTCCATTTTTGTTCGGGGTTAAATGGATCAAATGCCATACCGATTCCAAGGGAAGACGCTGCCTGAATATAGTCATGGTTCGCAATTGCTTGGTAAAATCCTAAAACGACAAAACCAATGTATAAATATTTGTTAAATGCTGTTTTCATGTTGTTATTGATTTATAGTTTAAATACATCCACACCAATCGCATAGCCATAGACTTTGCCGGTAGCGTCTTTATAAATTCTTATTTTGTTGCAGGCACGGCCTAGATCAACTGTTGTCCAGGTTTTGCCACCGTCTTTGGTTTCGTAGCCGCTGTTCATGGTGCCTACAAAGCCGTGGTTTTCATCGATAAAACCGACGCCAAATTGACGCGCAGTGGCATCTTCTACCAAGTTGATTTCTTGCCAAGTAAGTCCCCCGTCAGTTGTTTTAGCAATACGTTGCTGTTTCACATTGGGATCGGGATTGTAGGATTGAATGGTCACGTAGCCAATTTTTTCTGTTGGAAAGGATGCCTTCCAGGTTGTTTCGTATGGCCGAGCTGATTGATACACTTTGTTCCAGGTTTTGCCGCCGTCACTCGTTTTTAAAATGAGCGCATTGGAATTTTCAACGTTTTCATCTGTGGCTGCACAAACAATACCATTGTTTCGGTCAAACATCTTGATGTCAAATAGCATTTTACAATCCTTATTCATACTAATAGATGTCCAAGTTAAACCATTATCGTGGGAGACCAGCATATTTGCCGGACTACCAACGCGTCCAACTGCGTAAATGTGAATTTTATAATCCGTCTTTCCGTGGTTGATATATTGTTCTCTGACGATATCTATAGCGCACAATCCTTTCACGTAAGGACCTGCGTAGGAAACTGGATTCCACGTTTTGCCGCCATCAATGGTTCCATAAAGTGGAATCGTATCCATTACGTTTGGAAAATAGTCTGTTCCTACTGTTCCTGCAAAACCGTGTAAGCTATCTACAAAAGCAATACAGCGGAAAAATGTTCCTTTCTTTTCAATTTGTTTTTCCCAGGTGTCGCCGCCATCTTTTGTGTGGTAAATGCTTCCGTAGCCATTGACATACCAGCCTTCCTTCTCATTGATAAATGTAATGTCATCTTGTTTGCCCGGATAGCGTTCGGTTTTGAGTTTTTTCCATCCTTTTTCAGAAGGTGGATTATTTTCCTTTATGGTTAGGATTTCATTGCTCCATTTGACGGCCGACAAACCGACTTCTGGGTTGTATTCGTCGAATAATTGCTGAATCTTCCCTTCCCCAAATTTGTTGTAGGCCTCTTGCATAGTTCCCGATTTAGCAAAGTAGTGATCGGTTGAAGGGTAGGTCATTAACGTTGCATTTCCGGGGTGGAAGTAATTGACGGTATTGACAATTTGTTGGTGGTCGGTCCTTGAAAAAGCTTGAAAGTCTGACTCTCCGAACTGCACCAATACTTTTGCTGTGGTGTTTTTCCAGTTTTCGAGGTGCGGGTAGTCCTGAATTTGTCTCCAATATTCAGCATTTCGGGAGTAAATCTTACCATTACCGTCGTATTGCCAAAAAGCACGCAATACGCTATCTGCTTTGGGATCTTTTGCCAAATCTTCCAATTTTTCTTTTTGGATGAAATACCTATAATTCAAATCGTATTGCTCGACTACAGATTGCTCGACTTCAATGGGATTCATCCCAGCCAACGCATTTTGAACACGGTACATTTCAATTTGGTATTCAAACCACGATTTTGCGGTTGTTCCATACACCACAACCCCAGCAACCTGATGTTTAGCACTAATGGCCGGAGCAATGATGCCGCCCATGGAGTGTCCAACGATGATGATTTGGTTGGTATCGACGTAGGTTAGGGACTTTAATTTTTTCAATCCGACTTCAAAATTTTCAATCTCATCCAGCAAATCGCACGACTCACAAGGTGGCGTGTTTTTACTGTCTCCCAAACCACTTTTTTCGATGCGAAGTGTCACGTAACCGGCGTCTACGTATGCATCCACAATGCGTTTGTATGGATGCTCGTTGGTCAACTCATCGATGCTACTGCAGGTATATCCAGGAATGAAGAGCATCGCGGGCATTTTATTTTCTTTGAAGGGTTTATTGATGATGACCCGTAGTTGCCCTCCTTTGTAAGGTGCTTCATCATAAATCACTGTCGCGTTGTCGTCGGTTTCATATGGACGCGCTACAACTTTTGCCTTGAGCGTGAGTTTCTTTTTTCCACGAAGTACTAAAAGTTGAATTTCTTTGCCTGGTTCGTAGCTTAGAAATTGTTTAATGAATTCATTCGCCGAAGTAAAGGTTTGTTCACCAATTTTCAAGATGAGGTCGTTTGCCTGTAGTTTTAAGTCAACACTTGTTCCGCTAACAACTTGAACGACTTTACAGCCAGAATTACCGTTTTCAGTAACGTATTCAATTCGAGCACCAAGAAGTGGTTTGCGCTGAAGTTGAGCGCTAACGCTCCAGGATATACAACAGATGAAAAACAAAGAGAGCAGACGAAACATGGCCGTTTTTGTTTCAAAGAAACTGCCTCTACAAGAGTTGGAGTTGTCAAAAATTGCTTTTTCTTATCGCTCCGGGTGTATGTCCAAATTGTTGTTTAAATGCCTTTGAAAATGTTGGGGTGTCCGCAAAACCATAGCGTATGGCCGTAAACAGAATTTCTTCGCCGCTCAACAGGTCTAATTTAGCGAGTTCGAGACGTTTGCGTTTTTGATACTGATAGGGCGAAATGCCAAATGCGGCTTTAAATACCCGAATAAAGTGGTACTTAGAAATCCCGGTTTCAAGTGCCATTTTCTCTAAGGACAAATTCTCTGTAATGCGTTCATCGATGAGTAATTTAGCCTGCAGAATGGCTCTAAACACCTCTTCATTTGTCACATTCTTCTTAAAATCTAAATTAGACAGATGTTCAAACACAAAGCGTTGGTCTGTGATGATGGATTCTGCAAGACTATAAAACAATTCATTGTGCTGTAAGTCATTTGTGAAAGAACTGGTTTTTATCTTTTTATTGATTTCATGCAGCGAATAACCGAGACTTGTATTCTTCACGTTGTAGCGGTTCACAAAAAACTGATCTGAAAGTAAAAACTCTTTCAATTCTGATCCATTGACGTCATGAAATTCAGCTACCTCGGAAATGATTTCTGAAGAGATATCGATACACAAACCTTGAACGGCTTCAGCACTATTGATCTGAACCAGGGATTTGGTAAATTCATTTCCAATGATGTAATCCCCAACTTTGACCTTGTATTTTTTTCCGTTTGCATAGTAAATTTCTTCACCTGATGCCACGTATTTGACACCCAATCCAGAAAACGCACATGAGGCCTCTAACTTCTTAAAGTTTGAAAAGCGGATGGCATTTTTTTCGGTATCGGTGTAGATGGTTTGGTTCATCGATAGAATTGAACAATAAGTTTAACAAAGTAAAATTAAATAAAATTCCAAGCCCAGATGAAATTGACATCGAACGCTGACAAGTCATTTGAGAATTTAATTAATTTTAGCAAAACGCCTATATGAACTATCACGACAAACTATTTAGACCCATCTCCAACACGGCAAATGGAGAAACGTCCGATCAGACTGTTTTTCATTACAAACAAACGGGGAATATTCTGACAGCTGAATATGCTGGTGGGCAAATCCAAATGGGTCATTTAATTGGCTTGGTAGATGAACATGGAAATATTGATATGCGTTACCATCAAGTAAATGAAAAAGGTGAATTAATGACCGGAATTTGTCAATCTACACCTGAAATATTGCCTAGCGGAAAGATTCGACTTCACGAACGTTGGGAGTGGACTTCCGGTAACAAATCTAAAGGATCCTCTATCATTCAGGAACAATAATTTCTTTGAGAAAATGGAACACCAACACACATACGAAGTAACCACTGTCTGGACGGGAAATAACGGAGACGGAACTAAAAATGTACGAACTTATGATAGGAGCCATACCGTTTCGATAAAAGGAAAACCTGAATTATTTTTAACTACGGATAATGCTGCTGTCGGCGATCCATGCAAATTAAATCCGGAGGACTTATTGGTGTCGGCGATCTCTTCTTGCCATATGCTTTCATATTTGTACCTATGTTCATTGGATGGAATAATTGTAACGGCCTATACCGACAAAGCTTCAGGAATCATGACCGAAAACGCGAATGGCGGCGGAAGTTTTAAGGAAGTAAAATTAAATCCCCAAGTGCACGTAGCAGATGCATCGATGGTCGCAAAAGCGATAGAATTACACCATAAGGCACACGAAATATGCTATATAGCGAATTCTGTCAATTTTGAGGTGAGGTGTGAACCCAATTTGTTTTTTATAGACGAATGAAAAAAGAGTATTCGGTTTTTAAATGAATGAGTGGAAAGATGTTTAAAACAGACCGATATCTTCAAAATTACCCATCATTTGAAACTGATACTTGCGGTTTTCATAAGTGAGCAATACGTCGATCTTGGCATCAGATTGATGCTGAATCGTTCTTGATAATACGCCGTCTTTTGGCCCATTAAATACCACTTGGCGTCCATATTCGAGTGATAGATCAAGTTGTACTGAAGCGCTCCTGATTTGAATGATTCGATTTTCTGGACTAATGTTGTTAGTGTATACCTTGAAATTTTTTAACTCTCGCAGTTCGATTTGCTGACCATCTAAACATAAGTAACCGACATGTTTGTCATATGTTTTGCCGAGCCATACGATTTTAGCTCTTGAGAAAAGAAGACTTATTCGCGGATTGTTGGGGTCAACGGCATGAACCCAAAAATAGTTTTCCGGAAAGGTAGTTCCCCAGTTTTTCTCTAGATAACCCATTGCATTATTCAAAGTATAGCCCACACCGTTGTGTTGTATTTCGCCTGTAACGTTTTGTGCTGTATTTAACACGGAATGGTAACACGGAAGATTTGGAATGAAGTATGTGTAACCCATTGAATTTTTAAATGTTCGCAATGGTTTTATATTCTTTAACTTCAGATCAATGCTCAGTCCATTTGTATTGATGCGTATCAACTCTGTGGTCAATAGGTTTTTTCCCATGCAGAATATGTGTTGTTCAATATCGCAGGACACCTCATTTTTAGGAAAATAAATGATCTCCGGTGTTTGATTTGGAATGAGCACTTGCAAGAACCCAAAATGATTATCTGAATTGTTAGTCGCGTATCCGTAGATAAGAACAAATGACGCGTTGTGCTCTTTAGAATATACCTTTTGAAACCAGCCCTCAAAGTACTTATTGCGTTCAAAATTACCCCGGATGCTATTTGGTTTATACTTTTCGAGCATTCAATATTTCTTTTGTTTTTCAACGCTTTCCTTTCTAACATTGAGATTTCTCAACCAAGGCATCAAAGAATTTATAAATTTATATTATCTATTTTCCTCTTATTATCCATTCTACTTTTATAATATTCCGAGCAGATACCCTTTACACAACAGGTGCCATTAAAAAATGCACGACGTATATAAAACGCTATTTTTTCCTAGAAATAAAGGTAATGAAATTCCCAAAACTTATAAAATTTATCAATTATTGGGAAATTGAATACAGGATAAAAAACCGATCCCGTTTTTTTACTTCAAACTAGTGTTCTGATTTCTTCGCTATGCTGTTTATATAGTTCTCTAACTTGTTCCCGAATTCAATCTAGCACTGGTTCTCTTCGAAAATGTGGATTGAAATTTTAGGTCCGGACTATCTTAGTAACGGGAGATCAGACGATTTCTAACTTCCTCGAAGGATATGAAATGGTGGTTGATCTGTGGAAATATTTGCATAGGCGAGACGAATAGATGTCATGCGGAGTATAAGCTGTATTTAACCACATATCCAGCAACAGCTGATTCAGAAGCATAAATAATAACGGTGGTAAGACGTGGCAATGTTATCGCCAGTAATAGGGGCTTAGCAGAAATTGCTTTGCCAACGCCACCGACAATACCTGAAACGGTCGTAAATAATGCATTATTAGTGTGATGTTGCATGAAGTCTTGTATCGATTAGGATACAAACTTCAGAATTGAATTATTGGGAAAAAGGTGGAAGAGGGTGTGTAAATCTCTATAAATGTGTATGTAAATTTATGAGGGTAAATTGTTATTTTTGGGAGCAATAAATTAGAAAATACATCTATAATTGCAAAAAGAATTAAATGAATCAAAGTTTCGCATATCACTCCATAATTGTATGGCTAAGAGAAGATTTGTTTCGTGTATATAAAAGTTAGCGGTAATGCTAAGATGACAGTGCAAACATGAAAACGATAGTGAAAAAAACAATAGAAAAATCAGGAAAATGACAGCGACAGAATGGATATTGAAACTAAAGGCGGACGGAGTTCTAATTGAAGGGACGAAGAATGAAAAACAATATTTACATCTTCAAACGCCTTGTAAGGTTCATCTTACAGACAACGCAACTAATCAACTTCGGGACAGTTATCAAGCAGACCAAGAAAAAGGCGGTGTTTTAGTAGCAATACCCAAACGAATAAATGGTGTTACTCATCTGACAATTGATAGAGCAATTTTTCTTACAAATGTTTCGGACGCACCGCAGAACAGTTATCTGCCTGACAGTAAAGAATTAAATCAAGCACTCAAAGATACTTACTCTGGACAGACCGAAAATTCTTTGCCAATTCGTTTTCATACTCATCCAACTCACTCGGACAACCCAATTAACGAGATGTTTAATTACATTTTTCAATGTAACACATCCGAACAAGACCAACTTGTTTCTGATACTCCTGTTTCAGTTGGCGACTTGAGTGTTTTAATGCCTCGTAGCTTAGTGCATTGTAACGGCAAACTTTCTGACAAAATGTTTATTGGTTTCTATAACGGACTAATTGCACCAATTGAATTTGAAGTTCACAGACACGAACAAACTCAAAAGGCGATGGACAGCATTTTTAAAAATGTTTCCGAGTGGTCAAAGGAAGGGAATAACAAATGGTGGTTAGTTGGTGGCGGAATTGCTCTTGCATTTTTGATTATTCGCTACAACAAATCTGCAATTCCTCTTATATTGATGCTCATTCCAATGTCGCAAATCTTTATCAACGACCAACACGGACAACCAAAATACTTTGCTCATGTTACCAATGGATCAGTAACTATTGACTTGCCAGGATAGAGCTATGAATAAACTGACTAGAAACATTGACCGACAAACCTTCGTGGACGGAATAGCACGAACCGCTAACAGCACCTTATCGTCAGTTTTTTTGAAGAAAAAAAAACCGAACGCCAAGCTGCCAACCGTTAGTGGCAATTTTATCTGGACAGCACAGACCAACAATGAATAATAGAATAGTAGGAATTGATGTAGCAAGAGCCATTTCAATAATAGGAATGATAATAGTTAATTTCAAATTGGTTCTTGGTGGACAAGGCACAAAATGGATGGAGAATTTTGCGGGCTTTTTTGATGGTAAAGCTTCTGCAACATTCGTAACCTTAGCCGGAGTGGGAATTGCACTAATGACAAATTCAGCGATTAGGAACGGAGATGTAGAAAAATTGAAAAAGAGTAAAGTTCAAATCCTAAAAAGAAGCATTTTTTTATTCATTTTAGGACTTTCATACTTTCTTATTTGGCCTGCGGATATATTGCACTATTATTCAATTTATATGTTAATTCTAATATTATTTATAAATGCCTCAAACAGAACACTATTGATAATGACAGGGTTTCTGATTTTACTTTTTCCGATTTTGCTATCTTTTCAAAATTATGAAACAGCGTGGAATTTTGAAACCTTAGCATACAAAGACTTTTGGACTCCAATTGGTTTTATTAGAAATTTATTTT
>CAIRMS010000245.1 GCA_903879765.1 uncultured Flavobacteriales bacterium | reverse complement strand
TTTAGTATATGTTTTAATTCTATTTAATTTTTTAAAGAAATTTGATTTGGACACTTTATTTGGTAAGATTTAAGTGGGCTGTTTATCATGTCAAAAAACGACACCATTCCCTCACTAAAATGCACTAAAAAGGATACTTGATTATAGACTTTTAGCAGAATAAGATCACTAAATAGCTCAATAAATTGCTCCGCTTTTCCTGGATTGCTTTCGGCAAGAACACGCCACTCTTCATCATATTGCTCATGAACGATCAAGAATTGTTTGAATTCTGTTTCAAGAGCAAATAACTCTTCTGAGTTCAATCGTCTGAACCGCATTTTAATCGATAGCTCGTTTTACTTCCATGGAAATATCCAAGACCTCATCTACGGTTTTTTGCGTAATTGCTTGCTCGAACATAAAGGTATAAATTCCTTTATATGGAACTTTTCTTCTTTTAAAAATAAGTTCATGCTCTACGATAGTCCCGGTTTTCTTCCCAATCCAATTTCCATCCGCATAGGTAGTTTTTATTTCATAAGGTTCTCTTACTTCCTTTCCATGAGGTGGTTTTGTGTTTAAAAACAACCAAAGATTATTGTAGGCGTAGTCCGTTGTCGTTCGAACAGTTACTACGAAATCGTACAAAATAGTGGTATCTTGAATATCAACTTTGAACACAGGTTTTACATCCTGTTTCCATGTATTATGAGAAAACGTGAAGGATTTCGTGTAAAAAGAATCATCCTTACACGAAAATAGGATGAGACATAAACCTAAAAATAAACTAGCTCTGCGCATTCGTATTTCCTTGTGGGTTATTGTTTCTGTTGTTTCCTTTATTTTGATTGGTGTTTAAAGCGTTATCCGGCTTGCTTCCTGAATTAGGTCCTTTTGCTTGTCCTGGATTTGGAGGTCTGTTTCCTTTTGGCGCATTCACTTCAGCATTAGCACTAGGGCTATTTGGATTGCGTTTTTTGTTGTTTGGACGTTTTTTCTTGACAAAACTTTTCTCAAAACGATTGACACTATCTTGACCTACAACGTTCTGGTAACCGATTTCGACAACCTTCTCAACTTTCACGAATTCTAGTAAGTCTTTTGGCTTCACACCATCTTTGTTGAGTTTTTTAATTTCTGCAACTCGTTCCGGACTTAAAGCGATGGTTCCCATTTCACCGGGATATGCATACCAAATAATGCGTTTGAATACATCCGTTTTAATGTGAAAGGCATCCCCTTTTTCAGTATGAAGTTTGGTGTCTGTTTTTGGAAAAGACTTAATCGCATCCAAATACATGTCCAATTCGTAATTCAAACAACATTTTAATTTCCCACATTGACCTGCTAATTTCTGTGGATTCAATGATAGTTGTTGGTAACGTGCTGCTGATGTCGAGACAGACCTGAAATCTGTTAACCAGGTCGAACAACACAATTCACGTCCGCATGAACCAATACCACCCAATCTAGAAGACTCTTGACGGCTTCCGATTTGGCGCATTTCAATTCGAACCCTGAATTTATCAGCCATGTCTTTGATTAACTGACGGAAATCAACGCGCCCCTCTGCAGTATAGTAAAATGTGGCTTTACTCAAGTCTCCTTGGTATTCTACATCAGATATTTTCATGTCAAGGTTCAGATTCATCGCCAAAACCCTAGATTGCGTCATGAGGTCTTTTTCGAGCGATCTTCCCTTAATCCATTTATCGATTTCTTCTTGATTCGCGATGCGCATAATTTTGCGTGCTTCCATCGCTTTGAAATTTGGCGCTTTTTTCTTGACTTGTACCCTTGCGAGTTCTCCAACGACAGAAACAACTCCTACATCATATCCAGGTGCTGTATCAACAATAACTAAGTCCCCAATTTGTAAGGTTAAGTTAGAGGCATTTCTGTAAAATGCTTTTCTAGCATTTTTAAATCGTACTTCAACAATATCGTAAGGGGCTTGTCCTGCTGGTAAAGCAATATTTGCCAACCAGTCATATACTTCCAACTTATTACAACCACCGCTGCTGCATGTACCATTATTCTTACATCCTTTCGGTGTTCCACCGCCACTACTGCATGATGAGCAACCCATAATTTAATTTTAGGTAAAGTTAATCATTTCAGTTAAATGAATTATGCTTGATGGATGAAACGCATGGTTTGAAAACACATCTGTGTGAAAAGAATGCGTGCATTTGCATTGCGATCAATGTGATAGTAAGCGTCATCAAATGTTTCAATGAATTCTCGAATGTTATTTCCGGATATAAATGGTGCGAAATTTTTTAAAAATTGTTCTTCCTCACTAGAAATACGCAATAACACATCGCCCATGTAATTTGACAGTAAACTTTGTCGGAACATGTGCAAAGCATATTGAATAAATAACTTTTGCCGTTCCTTACCAGTAGTGGATAGTTCATCTGCCCAGTTCATCATTCCGAGGACATCTTTTTTATATGATGTCCGCATGAGCTGTATGAATTGTTCTCGATAGATACCTTTGTCGTCGGATTCTTTCAGAAATTCGCGCGCTTGAATGTAATTTCCTTCAGAAAATGCTGTGATAGATTCCGCTTGGGTTTTTTCCAACTGAAAGCTTGTCATCAATTCCTGTGTCAATTGTTCACTTTCAATTTTGGGTATACGGATAAACTGTGTGCGAGATTGAATAGTGACCAAAAGCTTTGAGGGATCTTCAGATATAAGCAAAAACAAGGTGTCCTTTGGAGGCTCTTCTAAAATTTTAAGTAATTTATTGGAACAGGTGGAATTCATCTCCTCAGGTAGCCAAATCAGCATTACTTTGTAACCACCTTCGTAAGATTTTAGGTTTAACTTCCGAATGATTTCATTGCTTTCTTCAGTGCCGATGATTGGTTTACGCTCCTTTGGATCGATTCGTTTGGTCCAACTATAAGCATCAAAATAAGGTTCTTCCTTAATTTGTGCGCGCCAATCCGAAGAAAACGAACCAGAAACTTTGCTAATTATTTGAACTACGGGATATACGAAATGAACATCAGGATGCTGTAAATCTTGTACTTTTAAACAAGATGGACAAACACCACAACTATCTGTATCACTTGGATTCTTACAAAATAAATATTGAGTAAAAGCTAATGCGAGTGGGAGTCCGCCATTTCCTAGTGGCCCCATGAAAAGTTGAGCGTGCGCGATTTTACCTTGTTTTATTTCTCGAATAAAATCCTTTTTTAATTCACTTTGCCCTATGACGTCTTTAAATTGCACTCCTCAAAAATAATGGAATTTGAGCGATTTTAGTCGTCAAATCCTTTAATTAATAAAACGATTTCTCCTTTTGGTGGATTTGCTTTGAAATAGGCAAGTTGTTCGACAACATTTCCTCGATGGTATGTTTCGAAATGCTTGGTGATCTCTCTAGCTACGACAACTTGGCGATCTGGTTTAAAGAAATCTAACATTTGCTCCAAGGTTTTCACTAATCGATGTGGAGATTCATACAAAACCATTGTCCTCGACTCCTGTGCTAAAATTTTCAACCTGGTTTGACGTCCTTTTTTGTGGGGAAGGAATCCTTCAAAAATAAATTTATCGCAGGGAAAACCACTAGAAACTAGCGCAGGAACAAATGCTGTTGGTCCAGGTAGACATTCTACTTCAATGCCACGTTCAACGCAGGCGCGAACCAACAAAAAACCTGGATCAGAAATCCCTGGTGTTCCAGCATCTGAAACCAATACGGTGCAATTTTGTTGCTCAATGATTTCGATGCTTTTTTCTAAGAATCGATGTTCGTTGTGCGCGTGAAAAGCCATGACTTTTTTTGAAATGTCGTAGTGCTTTAAAAGTTTGTGTGTGACACGGGTATCTTCTGCAAATAATAAATCTGCTTCCTTCAAATAGCGTAAACTTCGAAGAGTAATATCCTCGAGGTTTCCAATTGGCGTGGGAACAAGTACAAGTCTTGACATAACTAAATAATATTAGGCGAAAACGGCGCGAACCACTTCCTCTATTTTTGCGCACGGTACAATTTGAATGTGCTTGTGTTTTTTTTCGATTCCCTTTGAATAAGAGGAAACAATGATTTTTTCGTAGCCCATTTTTTCTAATTCTGACAAACGTTGCTCGAGGCGATTAACCGGACGAAGTTCACCTGATAATCCGATTTCTGCTGCGAAAGAAACTGTTTTTGGAATCGAAATGTCGGCGTTCGATGATAAAATAGCCATCGCAACAGCTAAATCAATCGCCGGATCATCCACTTTAATTCCTCCTGCAATGTTTAGAAAGACATCTTTTGCCGCCAATCGAAAACCACATCTTTTCTCTAAAACAGCCAGCAGCATATTCAATCGTTTGACATCAAATCCAGTAGAAGAACGCTGAGGTGTTCCGTAGGCAGCAGAGCTAACAAGCGCTTGGACCTCAATTAAAATTGGACGAATTCCATCCACCATAGAGGCTACAGCGACTCCACTCAAGGATTGATTTCCAGAAACCAGTACTTCTGATGGATTCTCCACAGGAACCAATCCATGTCCTTGCATAGAATAAATACCTAATTCGTTCGTCGATCCGAAACGGTTCTTAATGGAACGCAGTAATCGGTAAATGTGGTGACGGTCTCCTTCAAATTGAAGTACGGTATCCACCATATGCTCTAAAACTTTTGGTCCCGCGATGGTTCCGTCTTTTGTAATGTGTCCGATAAGAAACACCGGAATATTCGTTTGCTTCGCAAAACGCAACAAATTCGCGGTACATTCTCTTACTTGTGCAACACTTCCTGGAGAACTTTCGATGGAATTTGTATGAAGCGTTTGAATCGAGTCAATCACCAAAAGTTGCGGTTGAACTTCGTTTGCTTGGGTTAAAATTTGTTGAAGGTTCGTTTCTGTCAATAAATAACATTGATCATTTTCTAAACCTAGACGTTCAGCGCGCATGCGAATTTGTTGATCGCTTTCCTCACCAGATACATACAAAACTTTCAAACGTTCTTTTATGGCCAGTTGAAGTAACAAGGTGGATTTTCCGATTCCTGGATCACCTCCTAACAAGGAGATTGAACCCAAAACAATTCCGCCACCTAAAACGCGATTTAATTCGAAGTCCTGAAGAATAATTCGGTTTTCTTCACTTTGCTCAACGTCTTGAATCAACAAGGGCTTACTTGCTTTTGTCTCCTTAGAAAAGGAAACGACATGTTTCGTTGTCTTTTCCAAAAT
>CAIRMS010000244.1 GCA_903879765.1 uncultured Flavobacteriales bacterium | reverse complement strand
CACCGGAAGTTTGGAATCGCTTGACAAATTTATTGACGGAAACACAAAATCGTGGAATGTTAAACATCCGAACCATTCATTTAAATGGTTTGCTCATTGCAGCCGGTGTGTTTATATCACACAATGGAATCTGTTATTTTTTAAAAGGAACAGCGACGCCTGAAGGCAAAAAGTCTGGTGCAATGTACGCGTTAATCGACCAGGCAATCACGAGTGTTCATGAAACACATCACGCCTTAGATTTTGTCGGGTCTAACAACGAATCGATCGCACAGTTTTACCGAAAGTTCGGTGCAACTGATCACTTTTATGGGATAATAAAGCAGAATAATCTTCCCTTGGCATTACAGTTTCTAAAACCTTAGAAAACAACAAGAAAAATGAATTTCTGACTGAAGTTACTACTTCAATCATTCATATACAATGGAAATGTGACCTGACAACGTGTTTTCATTGGTGCTTAATTTGTAAAAATAAACACCTTGTGTAAGTTTTTCTCCGTTTACATCTAACCCGATAAAAGGTGTTATGCCATTTTTCGTTTCAAACACAACATTTCCCCAGCGATTTAAGATGGTTAAATCGAATTCTGAACAGTTCTTAAAGAGTTGATCGATTTCCCAAAAGTCATTCTTTTCATCGTTGTTCGGGGTGATGACATTTGGAATAACTAACTCATCTATTGTAATAGATGGAATAATAGTAAAATCAAATGGAAAGGAATAATCGCAATTGTTTGAACCATACAGCAAAATGTTTCCAGTATAATTGCCAGCATTGACAAATTGATGATTAAAATTGACACTATTTGTTGATAATATGGATGGGACAGTCCAAATTAAGGAATCTAATTCATAGTTGCCAAACGTGAAATCTAGACTAAAATTGGCATTTTGACCGCAAGAAGTGGTAATGATTGGTTCTACGAAAGGGACAGAAATTATTTCAATTTCGAGTGTTTCACTTGTGGCACAACCTTCATTTGTTGTTGCGGTAATGCTTGTTAAATAAGTTCCTGAATTAGCGTAAATGTGTGTTGGGTTTTGTGAAGTCGTTGTTTGACCATCTCCAAATTCGAATAAATAAGTCAAATTGGTATTTGGTGGTGGGGTGTTTGCCCAAGAAGAACTTGATGAGAAAACAGCAGTTTCTCCATCGCACAAAAGATTTGCATTTAGCGTTAAATTGGGGTATGGTAAGAAAGTGACTTGAAAAGAGTCTACTCCTACACAGCCGTTTTCAGTGTTTATTTCAACGACATAGTTATGTTGATGATATGGATTAATTGGACTTTGAATATTCGCTAGATTCGCGCCAAGTCCTAAAATGGCATTGTTGTTATCAATGTCAAACCAAGAGATTTGATTTATTTGATCTAATGGATCTATGGTGTTTGCCGAACTTAAGTTTACTGAATTCCCACATATCGCAGTATCTCCATTGTAATTAATGGTTGGGTTATTGAAAATAAGGGCCGTATTTGTTGATTGTTCTGAAATGCATGCTCCTATATTGACCGTTAAGTTTATTGGAAATACAGTATTTTGTGTTTGTGTTGTCCAAATTGTATCATTAGTGTATGTATTACCAAATGTATCTGTCCAAAGGTATTCATAGTTGCTATTTTCGTCAGTCCAAAAAATCAATGTATCTCCGTTGCAAACAGGTCCATTATTATTTATGGCGGGTGTGTTAGGTACGGTAATCACAGAAATGGAAATAGTGTCCGCTAATAATTCACATTCACCGGGTAAATAACCTGAAATCACATAATTTCCTGAATTAGAAGGTTGAATGTTTGGAATGTTAAGGGTATTACCAACAATATTAAAATTATTCGGTCCAGACCAATTATAAGTCGCTCCGGGTAAAGAATCATTGAATAATTGAAGTGTATCTCCACTACAAAATATAGTTGATTGAGATTGAATGGAATATTGTAACGAAGCAAAATCACTAAAATAACCGTAGCGACATCCGCTACTAGCGCCACCATGAATTACTCCCATATGAAATTTAACGTTTTGATTTTCTATTCGTGAGGCTTGCTGAATTGGAATGAAACCACCTGCGTTTATTTGAGCAAACATCCATTGTCCACCTGTTCCCGGAACAACCTGAAAATTTCCGGCAGTTATGTTTGTATTCGATCCATTTACAACAAAACTATTTTCTCCACCACTAGGAACCAAAATATTCAACGCGAAAAATTCACTTGTCGAACGCACAAAAGCAACATTATTTGAACCTGTGCAAACAATCGGAGGAAGTATGGCTCCACCAACTTCGCAACCGAATCCGGAAGTATGTAATACATGTGTTGGTTTGTCGCTTGTGATATATGCGGTAGGATTAGCCAATGTGTGCACATACATTTCAGTGGCATTAAGTACTCCTACAACAGAACCATCAATGGTTATTTGTGTATTGTTCAAAGCCGCAACAATATAAACTTTGTCGGGGCCATTCAGGTAACCTTTAATGGCAATATGTTCTTTTCCGAGCACGCTGTTTGGGATGATTTGATCACCCATTAAATCTGCACAACCACCGTAGGGAGCACCTGACATTGAATCATCATTAATTGTAATTGCAACGGGTCGATTTGAAGTCACCGTAGATCCACTTAGGTGTTGATTTGCAGCTGGTCCTAATGCCTGCGCAGAAAATGTTTCTCCTGCATTTAGGTTAATCAAAAAAGGAATTGTTGCAGGATGCCCGATAATGTCTTGTTTTGGTGTGATGGTTACTGTTGTATTATTTTCCGTCGCAACGATATCAAAACCAGAGCGGGCATTTCCATAGGCATTACTCAAGAAATTTTGAAATGGAATCACGAAATTCATTCCCAACGAGTTTTTTCCTTTCAAGGTGAAAATATCTGGATTACAATTACATGTTGGCGTCACTTCATAATAAGCCATTATTGGTGCGCTAGAAACGATTTTAAATCCAAAATTTAAAATTTGATCCGCCGGTTTATTCTCAATCACATCAATCCACGCAGTTAAATCAAGGGTTTGGGCTGAATTTGCAGCAAGGTTTATCGTTTGCGGTGTAAATAATCCATTGGCAGGTTGAGAGATAGTTACAATTGCGGGTGAACTTAAAGTAGCAAATCTAAAAACGATTGGTCTATCACCATGACTTTGAATTACTTCTGGTGCGACAAACCAAAAAAGTGTATCTAGCTGAGCTTGTGCAGAAAATCCCAAAAGAAGCATGGAAAAGAAAACAAAAGAAGTAATTATATTTCTCATTGTACATTAAAATTAATTGAAGATTAATTCATCGATAAACAACCAAGTTGGATTCCCAGCACCTAAATGCCATTCTGGACAATTTCCCGGATTTACAATCGTGTAACGGATACTTTTAATTTTGCGTGATTTGTCTGTTTCAAGAAGTTGAGTGAATTTGTGATTGTATGGATTTTTATCCGTTGGAGTTGCTGCTGGAATGGCAATAATTTGCGGATTTTGGAAGGTGATCCCGTCATACGAAACTTCATACCGTATTTCTTTTGGGAGAAAAATCCATGATTTTTGATCACGGATACAGGAAACACCAAATTCATGAATCGCAATAGGTTCTTTGAAAGAAACGGTTGCAACGACATCTTTCCCATAGTAACCTTGCCAATCACCCGTTCTAAATTCATTTCCTCCATAAAGTCCATCAATCAGGGCATTTTCTCCAGATGCTGCGTATTGATT
>CAIRMS010000243.1 GCA_903879765.1 uncultured Flavobacteriales bacterium | reverse complement strand
GTCCAATGCGTAGCAAATGTTAACGGAAAGTTAACCTATCATAAAGTTCTCTTAATTTTAAGGTAACACATAAAATCGATTTTTGTGGCATGGTAAATTCCCTGCGCAGAGCTCTTTTTTTGTCATTGTTCTTCATTGTTTTTCATCACGCACAATCACAGACGTCTACTATAGATGTGGGTGTATTGGTTGGTAAGGTCATGTCTGAGACCGGTCGTACCTTGGCTGGAGCAAAAGTTTTTGTAACTGGCGCTACCGACAGTGCGATGTCTGATGTTGATGGTAAATTTTCATTTCGTGTCCCCGTAGGCACACGTTTGGTGTTTATTGAAGCGGAAGGACATGAATTGTATCAGGATACAGTATTAATCGAAAAAGACAAAGATTTTTATTTAAATGTGGTTTTGCAGGTGGTAGAGAGAATGGAAGCTGCGGATGTTCGTGTAAAGCGCAAACCGAAGGAAAATTCAGTTGCTCAAGCCATTCAAACCAAGAGATTGTCATCGCAATTGGTGGAGTCGATTAGTGCGGAAGATTTTTCTAAAACAACCATCCGTACTACGAGTGATGCTTTGAAGCGCATTCCCGGTGCTACCATCTCTGAAGGAAAATTTGCCAACGTTCGTGGTATGTTTGACCGTTACAACGCGGGTTATTTGAATGGTGCGCCATTGCCAAGCACTGAGAGTGATCGTAAGGCCTTTTCTTTTGATGTGATTCCAGCGAGTTTGTTGGACAATATCGTTGTGATTAAGAGTGCAACACCAGATTTGATCGCGGATTTTGGTGGGGGCATTATTAAGATTAATACCAAGAGTATCCCTGATAAATTTACGCAGTCTGTTTCGGTGGGATTTCAATACAATTCAATTACTACAGGAAAGTCGGTACGTACTTTTGACATCGCGGGTTCTGAATATTTTGGTGTGATGTCGTCTGCCAACATTGCACCCAATTTGGATCCAAAAATGATTGTGGATTACAATGAGCCTGCTTTTAATGCAGCGGAAACCAAGAAGTTCAATAACAATTGGGATTTCAATTCTTACAGTGCAAAGCCATCGCCTCGCTTTAACTATACAATTGGTATTCCTTTTAAAATCAAGAAGATGCAAGCCGGGGCTATGGTGTCTTGGAATTATTCAATGACCCAACGTATGGCTTTAGGTCAGGTAATTACGCGCGATTTTTCTGACAACCGTTTGCAACGTTCATTCACGGATAGCACTTTGGCTACAAACGTTCAGAATGGTGGGGTGGCGAATTTTGCGTTGAAGATTAATAACAAGAATAAAATCGACTTTAAGAATTTGTATAGCTTAACCTATGATGTCAATAGCATCGTAAGGGCAGGTATTGGAAGTATTGATGACAATATTACAAACCAGGCATTCTCGAATTTCTCGAATTTGAACAGCTTGTATAGCAGTCAGTTGATTGGTTCTCACGTGATGGGTAAGCGACAGTCGACATTGAATTGGGTGTTGAACTACGGAAATACGGTTCGTCAAGTCCCGGATTTTAGGATTGCGCAATACTCGGTTTCCGAGGGTGATGTTTCTACTCGACAATTGGTTATTAATCCATTCTTCCGTGATGGTTCTGGTCGATTCTTTTCGACGTTAAATGAAAATTCTTCTTCGGCATCGGTAGATTATTCTACTTTGCGTAAGACGGGTAAGTTGACATGGATTTTGAAGACTGGCGCCTATGTGCAGCATCGTACGAGGGTGTTCGATAGTAGACAGTTTATATATGGTCCGCTAACGGGTGGTTTGTATTCACAGGCTGAGCCTTCTACGGATTTGGCTTTGGAAAAAATTTCTCCAACGGGATTGTATTTGATTGATAAGACGCGTGACAAGGACGATTATACGGCTTTCAGTTCTTTGGCTGCTGCTTATGTGATGGCTGAGAATCAGTTGCCATTGTTTAAAAAAGCGGGTAAGACGTATGATTTGAAAGTGATTTATGGTGTTCGTGTGGAACAGTTTACGCAGGTGTTAAAGAGTAAGGAAGCGACCAAGCGCAACGTGTATCTGGCAAATCCAGGAACCAATTTGGATTGGATGCCATCAATTACGAGTATTATTCCGGTTAGCAAGAAGAGTAGTGTAAGGATGGCGTATTCTAAGACATTGAATCGTCCAGAGTTGCGTGAGTTGGCTCCATTTGCGTTCTATAATTTTTCGATTAACTCTGAAATATTGGGTAATACCAATTTGCAACGCGCTACAATTCAGAATTACGATTTGCGTTATGAGATTTATGCCAATAAGGAGGACATGGTTTCCATAGGTGTATTTAAAAAACGCATTATCAACCCGATTGAGTTTTCTTTGGATCCAACGCAAACACAGATTCGTACATTTACCTATCAGAATCAACGCATCGCCAATAACAAGGGTTTGGAGTTGGAAGTGCGTAAGAATTTTGGAAGCTTAACAAAGTTGATTGGTGCGAAGTGGTTGAAGAATTTCACGTTCTATGGTAACGTTGCTTTGATTAGCAGTGAGGTTAGGTTTGATAGTGTGAATTCTAGAACATTGCAGGGTCAGAGTCCATATGTAGTAAACGCATCGTTATTTTACCAAAACAAGAAGGGTTGGCAGATGAATGCGAGTTTCAATAAGATCGGACAGCGTATTGCGTATATTGGATTGCCGGTTTCTACTGCTAAATTTGGTTTGGACATTTATGAGTTTGGTAGAAGCGTATTGGATTTTCAGATCGCCAAGAATGTGGGCAAGTCTGGGATGTTTAGGGTGACGTTGGGTGATTTGTTGGCTCAGAAGTCGGTTTTTTACCAAGACATGAACGCCAACGGCAAATACGATACGAAGGAAGTGTTAGAGGGTGGTGATAATACTTTGATTAGCTTCACGAATGGCAGGACCATGGGTGTGAGTTATACGTTCAGTTTTTAATTTTTTCTGAGGTTATTTTGAAAAGGGGGCCGCAGGCCCCTTTTCTTTTTGTATTAATTCAATGTTAATGTAATATGAATGAGTTAACATAAAATTGACGCTAAGTTGAATTTCGTGTAATTGTGCGAGGTGATTTTTGCATAGAAATAAAACTATGAAAAGAATCTTATTATCTCTATCTGCATTGTTCTGTTTGCTGAATGCAAATGCGCAGGTGATCGAAAAAGTAAACTACGTTGGGGCTTTGAGTCCAGATGCTAGTAAGGATTGGACTAAAAACTGGACCAATTGGGATCCAAAAAATGCAACTTATGGCGCTATTAGCGATTCTACAACTTTGAACGATGCGTCAGGTGAAAAAGCAATCACTACTACAGTTACTTTGGATGCTTCTAAAGTGTATTTGTTGAAGAGTATTTGTGTAGTAAAATCTGGTGCCAAGTTGGTGATTCCTGCTGGTACTGTAATCCGTGGACGCGGTAACACTGCAG
>CAIRMS010000242.1 GCA_903879765.1 uncultured Flavobacteriales bacterium | reverse complement strand
AGTGAACAAATAAAATTAAATGAGCTAGCTTAATGACTCGCTACATATTTTCTATATTCCATTTTGCTGGAATCAAACGACATGAATTTTGCCAATGCTGTTGCATTTTCACGATCGATTAAACGATCAGATAAAAATTTAGCAACGTCTAATTTGTTATCATCAAAAGTAAATAACTCAATGATTTTACCTGCTTGCTCTGTCGTTAAACAGGTGTTTTTCAAAGCCAACTTCACCGATTCTACTCGGTCATCTTCAAAACTTTGATCTTTCAATTCTTCTAAAAATGTTGGAAGATTATTTAAAGTTCGGTTACAAGCAATTAAAGCTCCGGATGTGTTCACATTTGACTGTGTATTTACTTGGTTTTGTTGATTCGGCGCTTGATAATTGACATTCCCACCTGAATTCGTTGTAGTGGTCGTAGTCGTTGTTGTGATAGTCGTCTGTCCTGAACTCTGTTGCGTATTCATTCCATTTGAGTTTACGTTCATTTGAACATTCCCATTGTTGCCATAAGTGTTTTGCGTTTGCATTCCGTTTGCGTTCACATTCATGTTGATGTTTGCATTATTGGATGGAGTCACTGTTTGATTCATCCCGTTTGCATTCACATTCATGTTCATGTTGACATTTGCGTTTGGATTCACTTGTTGTTGTTCCATGCCCGTTACATTCATATTCACGCCCATATTTCCATTTTGCATGTTCGGATCCATTCCTGAAACATTGATACTAATCCCAACACTGCCACTTTCCATGTTTGGATCCATTCCACTTCCAGAAACATTCATGTTGAAATTTGCATTTCCGTTTTGTGTGGATTGTGTTTGATTCATGCCAGTTCCATTAGCATTCACGTTGACATTCATCCCAACATTTCCGGATTGTGTCGTTGTTTGATTCATTCCATTTGTGTTTACATTCATGTTTATATTCGCATTTGGATTCGTCGTTTGTTGATTCATTCCGTTTGCATTTACATTCATGTTCACATTTCCATTTGTTGGAGCTTGTACATTTGTATTGGTTGTTCCATTTGTGGTTTGGGTTGTTGTAGTTTGAACCGTAGTAGTTTGAACAACTGCATCTGTATAAACAGAAGCATCAGACGGACGATAAACCACCGCACCTGGCGTAATCACTCCTTCTGTCGCTTCCATACTTACTAGTTGTAATTTGCCTTTGCCTTTTTTGAAGGTAATGCGCGTAGTAATATCGCTTGCAGCATCAATGAATAAATTTTTATCTACATCAGGGGTTTTTCCATCTGCGAAAATAATCTTCAAGGAATAGCCTCCGTTTTTGATACCAGAGATATAGACATTTGTCTGTGGCTGTGAATTTTGCTTAATCCCATTCAATATGGCATAAAACTGTTGTCCACCGTTATTGAAAATAGTCAAGTTACTTTGCCCAATCGAAATCAAGGACACAAAAAGGAATAAAATACTCGTAATCAATTTCATCTTGTTATTTTTTTTTCAAAAATACATAAAATACCTTGCGACATCAAATTCCGAATTCAAACCTTTTCCTAACTTCGCACTCATGAATTTTGTCATTGTCGATGTGGAAACAACTGGAGGGAATACCAAAGACTCCAAAATCACTGAATTAGCGATTTACAAATACGATGGCGAAAAAGTGATTGATTCCTATGTTTCACTTGTTAATCCGGAGCAATCTATTCCAGAGTTTATTGTTCGTTTGACGGGAATCACTGATTCAATGGTTGCAGACGCTCCTAAATTCTTTGAAATTGCAAAAGAGGTCATTGAATTCACCAAAGACTGCGTTTTCGTCGCGCACAATGTCGCATTCGATTACGGAATGTTTCGCAGTGAATTTAGAAGACTCGGTTTCGACTTTCGCCTTCCGCACATGTGTACGGTTCGCGCATCGCGCTATGTCATCCCAGGACATGCCAGCTATAGTTTAGGGAAATTATGCCGTGAAATCGGAATTGACAACAACGCACGACACCGCGCTGACGGAGATGCCAAGGCGACAACAGAACTTTTTCATTTGATCTTCCACAAGGATCCAAATAAC
This sequence comes from uncultured Flavobacteriales bacterium, assembly GCA_903879765.1. GTDB lineage: Bacteria > Bacteroidota > Bacteroidia > Flavobacteriales_D > Crocinitomicaceae > UBA952. The sequence continues at coordinate 16,514 of CAIRMS010000242.1, read as the reverse complement.
TTAAGCACCTTTATTCAACAAGAATTAAATCCGAAGTCGATTCATCCAAACTTGAGTTTAGAGGTCATTGATAACCTTCCGTCTAAAACAGGAGTCTATCTGTTATACAATGAATTCAACCAACTGATTTACATCGGAAAAAGCATCAACATTAAAAAGCGCATTGAGCAACACTTGCGCAATACCAAAACGGCGAAAGGACTGAAGATGATTCAGGATATTTGTCGAATCGAACATGAACTTACAGGAAGTGAATTGATTGCCATGCTACTTGAATCAGAGCTTATCAAACAACACCAGCCTATTTACAACCGCAAATTGAGAAAAAGCTTTTTTCCATTTGGCATCTTTGATGAGGTGGATGAAAATGGATACGTTCAATTACATGTTGCCTCATTAGCGAAGAAAGAAGAACAAGCCATTATTCAGTTTAGCACCAAAAAAGAAGGAAGCGATTATCTAAGCCATTTGGTTCAGAAATTTGAACTGTGTCAAAAATTATGTCACCTCTACCCGACTCAATCAGCTTGCTTTCATTATACCATTAAAGAATGTAAAGGGGCTTGTGTGCAAGAGGAAAGTCCTGAAGACTACAATCAACGCATCAATAACTTTTTAGAACACATTAACTTCAAAGGAACTTCCTTCTTCATCATCGACAAAGGACGAAATAAAGGTGAGAAAAGTTTAATCTGGATTGACCGCGGAACCTACAAAGGATATGGATTTGCACCGTTTCATTTTCATGGAAAAGAACCCATGCATTGGATGAGGTACATCGAATTAGCATCCGAAAACCGTGATAATAAATCGATTATTAATTTGTTCTTACGCAAGGATAAGCAACACCGAATTGTCAGTTTATAGTACCTTTAACTTATGATTGGAACCGTTCGTATTTTAGGCTCAGGAACATCGCAGGGAATTCCAATGATTGCCTGTGATTGCGAAGTATGTCAATCAACTGACCCACGAGATAATCGCCTTCGTGCATCGATTCTATTGCAAATGAATGGCGCAAATTATTGCGTCGATGCCGGACCGGATTTTCGGTATCAAATGCTGCGGGAAAAGATCAATCACCTCGATGGCATTTTATTCACACATGAGCACAAAGACCACGTTGCGGGTCTTGACGATGTGCGCGCCTTTAATTTCTTTTCACAAAAACCAATGAATGTGTACTGTTCAAAAAACGTAGACAGTGCTCTTCGACGTGAATTCCATTACATATTCGACGAAAAGGATTACCCTGGAGTGCCAAAATTAAACGTTGTACCTATTGATAAAAATCCATTTAACTTGGATGGAATCAAGGTTGTACCTATTGAAGTTCTTCACTACAAATTACCCGTATTAGGTTTTAGAATTGGTAATTTTGCCTATATCACGGATGCAAAAACAGTCGAAACTGAGGAACGGGAGAAACTTAGAAACGTGGACATTCTGATCATCAATGCGCTACATAAATTTCCGCACATTTCACATTTCAATTTAGAGGAGGCATTGGCTTTTATTGCAGACATTCAACCCAAACAAGCATACCTCACCCATATATCTCATCTTTTCGGAAAACACGAGGATATTTTGTCACAACTTCCAGAGAATGTTTCCGTTCTCTATGATGGAATGTCCTTCGACTTTGAATTCTAATCGTGTGAAATGTGAATAATTCCAATACTTAACTAGCATTTAACCGCGCTAAAAATTGTAATTTCGAATCGTGCAAGCACCCAAAGCAATTGACATAAAAGAATTAATCCGAAGTAAAAATCCAAAGTTATTGCGATTTTTACCTGGATTTGTCCTGCGTTATTTGCGTAAAACACTCCATGAAAAGGAATTAAACGCTTTCATACAGGCGCATGGCGAACTCGAGGGACTCGAATTCTGTGAAGCAGCTGTTAACTATTTTCATTTCAAATTTGATATCAAGCACCTTGAACGGATTCCTAAAACAGGTCCAATCATCATTGCCATGAACCATCCACTTGGAGGAGTTGATGCGATGGCTTTGATCGTAGCATTGAAAAATCACCGAAAAGACTTGAAATTTATCGTCAACGATATCTTAACAAATATAGAAAATTTAAATTCCTATTTCATCGGAATAAATAAACACGGAAAACTCGGTTTAACGGCGCGTGAGCGCATCAAAGCTTCCTTTGCAGAAGATCATGCTTTGTGTATTTTCCCTGCAGGAATGGTGAGTCGGATTCACGATGGCATGATTCAAGATAGCGAATGGAAAAAGACATTTATTACGTACGGAAGAGAATTTAATCGTCCTATTGTACCTATTCACATCAGTGGTCAACTTTCTCCTTTCTTTTACCGACTATTTAAACTTCGTTCGTTTTTGGGAATCAAAGCGAACATCGAAATGTTTTATTTAGCGGATGAAATGTTAAGACAAAAAAACAAAATCATCACCTATACAGTTGGTGAACCAATCATGGGCAAAGACATCGATCCAGCCATGGATGATTTAAAAGCCGCAAATTGGTTTAAATCGATCGTGTATCAATTAAAAAGCGAAAAATGAAACCCATCAGAGAAGCCGTTGCAACGGAATTATTGAAAGCTGAATTGACTACAGAACGCTTTCTGCGCACCACACGAAAAGGTGAAAATGAAATTTATGTTGTGAATTGTCACAATTCACCGAATACACTCGAAGAAATTGGACGTTTACGTGAAGTTACCTTTCGAGCTGCTGGTGGCGGAACGGGAGAATCCATCGATTTAGATGAATACGATTTAGGTGAATACGCCTATGAACAACTGATAGTTTGGTCGGTAGAAGATGAAGCAATTATTGGGGGTTACCGTTTTAAAAAATGCCAAGACGCGATAGACCGTGAAGGTACCATTCATTTATCAACCACTCATTACTTCGATTTTAATCCTTCTTTCATTTCGGATTACTTGCCAAAAACGATAGAACTCGGACGCAGCTGGGTTCAACCAGATTTTCAACCGAGCAATAACCCGAGAAAAGGATTGTTTGCGCTGGACAATATTTGGGATGGACTTGGAGCCTTAATCCGATTTAACCCGGAAATTGAATACTTTTTTGGAAAAGTAACAATGTATCCAACTTATAATGTTGCTTGTCGTGATTTTTTACTGTTCTTTTTACATCGATTCTTTCCGGATAAAAGCAGCCTTATGAAAGCTTATTATCCATTACAAATCGAGAGTGATCCTGCGATTTTCGACGAATTAATCATGGGAATGGATTACAAAGAAGCCTTCAAAATTCTAAACACATTCACGCGGGAGCACGGAGAATTTATTCCGCCGTTGATGAACATCTACATGAACTTATCACCTACGATGATGACCTTTGATACGGCGTTAAATCCAGAGTTTGGGAATGTAGAAGAAACAGGAATTCTGGTGAATATCGCAGATATTTATCCGGACAAAAAAGAGCGTCACATCGACTTTTAGGACTTACTATTCAACCATTCGTCTAGGTTCACGTTTCCTGTTTGACGTCGCACTTTCTCCTTGATGCGTGCGATGTAAACGTCGACATGTTTGATGCCCATTTTTTCTGAAATATACTTGGATGGTTTGTCATAACAGTACTTCATTTTCAACACCAAAGCATCTCGCTTATTCACAGAACCAATAACGGCCTCAAAAAGTTGAGAAATTAATTCCTCTTGGTCAAAAACAGGAGCTTCTTCAACGATTACTTTTTCGGATGTTGTATTTTTCCAAACCTGATTTTTTTTCGACTCACGTTTGCGGATTTCAGAGATGCAGAAATGATGTGTAATCGTTTTCAACCAACCATAGGAAGCGAAAAGCTCAGGTTGCGCGTCATAACGATCAATGATGAGTTGGAAAAAATGAATGGAGAATTCTTGAAATGTGTCCGGGATTTCATTGCTCGGAATACTTTTACGCATTACCTGCTTAAAAAAAGTTCCATGCTGTTGCATCAACTCATTATAAACGACGGTATGTCTGGTAGTATCCATATTATTCCCGAAAACAAAAATCAGTCCAAAATTCTTTGATTATTGAAAAATCAAAAACATTTTTGACAAAGGAATTGAATTTATAACTTAAATTCACAATTAATTTCGTTTTTTTTCGTTGTAAAGCCATGTTTAAATTATTCGTTACACTTTTGTTTCTGCCGATCGTATGTTTTGGCCAGTATAATTTAGGCACTACGACATTTCAATTTTTAAATGCAGCGAGTTCTGCAAGAAATGCTGGATCTGGAAATGGCTTAATTAGTGTTTACGACAATGACCTTGGATTAGCACTTGATAATCCAGCCTTATTGAATGAAAAAATGAACGGACAAGTTCAATATTCTTTCGGGAAATATCCGGCAGGTGCTAACTATGGCAATGTAAATTATGCACTACATACTAAAATCGGGACATTCGCACCTAGTATTCGTTATTTTAGTTTGGGTCAATTTGTAGAGACAGACGAAGTCGGAAATGAAATTGGAAGTTTCAGTGGTACTGAATATGCCATTGGAACAAGTTACAGTAGAAAAATCAATGAAGTGATGAGTATTGGTGCTAGCGTAGCTTTACTCGGCTCACATATGTACCGCTTCAGCGCTTTTGGTCTAACAGGAAGTTTTAGCGGATTACTCCTTCATCCGAACAAACAACTATGCGCTACATTTCTTGTAAAAAACGCAGGAATCCTTTTAAAAGATTACACAAATGATAGTCAATCGAAACTTCCAGTTGATGTTCAAGTTGGATTAAGTTACAAATTAAAACATGCACCATTTCGATTTGGCATTCAAGGACATCAATTAAACCAACTCAATAATGTTTACCTAGATCCTTTAGCTGCTCCAACTTATGATCCGCTTACCGGAGATACAATTCCGATTTATTCTCCCTCGATCGGAACAAAAATCGCTCATCATTTAAACTTTCAAGTTGAACTTTACGCTTCTAAATCCTTTCAATTACGTGGTGGATTTAATTACATGCGTCGCAATCAACTGCAATTAATTGATCATCCCGGACTTGCTGGTTTTTCTATGGGAATGTCGTTAAAATTGAAAAAATTCAACCTCGACTATGGTGTTCAGTTTTATTCCAAGGCAGGATCAATACATGCGCTCGGATTAAGTAGTTCTATCCAAAACTGGAAGAAAAATTAATTTCCAGCGGACAAATCTTTGAAATGATACATCTTCGTCAACTCAATGTATTCTGACGTGTAGTTCCCATTTTTTAATCGAACCGTAAATTCCATTTGAGTCATGGATTCTACTTGTTTTGAAAACTGAAGTATTATTCGGGAATTCAATTTTTCCTCTGTTGCATGAATCGTTATTTTCTGAAGCAGAAATAGTTGATTTTCTTTCGCGATGTTTAGTAAATAGTCAAGCTGATCAAAAGGAACAATCACGTAAAACCGACCATTCTCAGTCAATAAATCAGACGTTTTGCATATAAATTTCTCGTACTGTTCCCTACTGATATGTTTCGCCTGATCGATGTTTTCATCCCCGGATTTCAGTCCATCTAAATAAAAAGGTGGATTACTAAAAATCAAATCATATCGTTTCTCTGGATGAAAATCCAAAAAATCAATGGCGTGTGCTTTTGCAGATGTTCTCCAAGGACTATTCGTGAAATTCAGTGAACATTCTTCTGCTGCTTCGGCATGAATTTCCACCGCATCCAATTGCAATCTAGGATTTTTCTGCAGCACCATTAAGGATAAAACGCCTGTCCCCGCGCCGATGTCCAAGGCGGTGTTTGCATTAGTAGAATCAATAAATGACCCCAACAACATGCTGTCTGTTCCAACTTTAAGCGGATTTTTCGATTGAATGACATCGAATTGCCGAAAGCGAAAAACAGACAAATTAATACGCTTTTGCGAAAATTACTCTTCCTGCGGATGGTTTTCCGGTTACCATACAAACACCAGCTTCTTCTTTGCGATCCAGAGGAATGCAACGAATGGTTGCCTTCGTCTCTTCTTTGATTCGTTCTTCCGTTTCAGGAGTTCCATCCCAGTGAGCTAAAAAGAATCCACCTTTGTCAATTTCCTTTTTAAATTCCTCGTAAGAATCTATTTCACGGGTATTTTCAGCACGGAACGTTTTTGCACGCTGCAATAAGTTTGATTGAATGTCCGCCAACAATTGTTCGATGTAATTTTCCAATCCATCAAAATCAACAAGCTCTTTGGTTTTGTTATCGCGACGTGCGATTTCTGCTTTTCCATTTTCCAAATCTCTTGGCCCCATTGCTACGCGCACGGGAACACCTTTCGATTCGTACTCTGCAAATTTCCATCCTGGACGACGATTCTCATCATCATCGTATTTAAAGGAAATGCCTTTTGCCTTTAATTTTGCTGCTAATTGAGCGATTTTCTCTGAAATAGCAGTAAATTCTTCATCCGTGCGGTAAATTGGAACCGCGACTACTTGAATTGGAGCTAAAGCTGGAGGCAATACAAGTCCTTCATCATCGGAATGTGTCATAATTAATGCACCCATCAAACGCGTTGAAACACCCCAAGATGTTGCCCAAACATAATCCAGTTTTCCTTCTTTATCCGCAAATTTTACTTCAAATGCTTTCGCGAAATTTTGACCCAAGAAATGGGAAGTTCCAGCTTGCAATGCTTTTCCGTCTTGCATCATTGCTTCGATGCACAAGGTATCATCCGCACCTGCAAAACGCTCATTCGCTGTTTTTCTCCCTTTGATGACCGGCATTGACATATAGTTTTCAGCAAAGTCTTCATATACATCCAACATTTGTTCCGTTTCCGCTATCGCTTCTGCTTTTGTCGCATGTGCTGTATGTCCTTCTTGCCAAAGGAACTCTGTCGTGCGTAAAAATAAACGCGTTTTCATTTCCCAACGGACCACATTTGCCCATTGATTGATCAGAATTGGTAAATCACGGTAGGACTGAATCCAATTTTTATATGAATTCCAGATAATTGTTTCAGAAGTTGGACGAACAATCAATTCCTCCTCCAATTTGGAGTCTGGGTCTACGATTACTCCGCTACCGTCCTCGGCATTTTTCAAGCGGTAATGTGTAACGACTGCACATTCCTTGGCAAAACCTTCAATATGACTTGCCTCTTTACTCAAATAAGATTTGGGAATAAACAATGGGAAATACGCATTCGAGTGGCCCGTTTCCTTGAATTTTACATCCAAGATATCACGCATTTTTTCCCAAATAGCATAACCATAAGGCTTGATGACCATACATCCACGAACATCAGAGTGTTCTGCTAAATCAGCGCGGTAAACCAATTCATTGTACCATTTGGAATAATCCTCTTCCCTCGTTACGTATTTCTGTGCCATAGCTACTTTTATTGAAAGTCAAAGGTAGCGAAAATACTTCAAATCAGCGGTGAATTAAGCGATGGAAAGAGCCTGATTTTATGACTAATTTCCGTATGGAGTCATCCGATTCGTAATCAAATCATGTGTGTAATGTTGGTATAAGGCCTTCATTTGACGGATGATTTTTTGTTCATGAGAATTACGAGCACCTTTCATTTGCTCGTTCCAAACAATCGTTGACAATCCATTTTTGACCACATCAAAAGAAATCAAATTTCCTTGTTCGCAAATCATTTTTGGCATTAACTTATGATTGAAATAAGAGCTTCCAAATGAATAATAATCAAGGTTTAAACCAAGTAAATCAAACATAGTCGGCATGATGTCAATTTGCTGAAACAACTTACCCTTTTTAACCTTAGGTAGGTTCATGGAGTTATGATAAAATCCAATTGGGATTCGGTATGTCCATTCGAGCGAACAACGATCCCATCTTTTCGTTGGACCAACATGATCCGCACAAAAAACAAATAAGGTGTTTTTAAACCAAGCTTGTTTTTTTGCCTTAGTCCAGAACTCCTTCAAGGCCAAATCAACATAGGAAATGGTCGCACACAATGGTTCTGGTCCATGCTTTACACGAGATCGAAACGAGCTTGGAATGGTGTATGGATGATGTGAGGACAAGGTAAAAATCATCGAGAAAAACGGCTGTTTAAACTGATTCATTTCATCTGCAGCAAAGGATAGCATGTGATGATCTTCTATTCCCCAATTACCGTCAAAATGTGCTGGATTCGGGTATTCATTTCTCCCGTAGTATGAATTAAAACCTGCCGCAGCAGCAAACGCATCAAAACGCATAGAACCATTACTTGCTCCGTGAAAAAACGCGGAATGATAACCTTCCTTTGCAAGTATGGATGGAATTCCTTGAAATTGATTTGCACTGTAGGATGACAAGATAAATGATTCATTTGTATAAGCAGGGATAGATGAAATCACGGAAGGAAGCGCATCCATGGATGTTCGACCATTCGCGATTGCATCCTCAAAAAACATAGACTGATTTAAAATGGAATCTAAAAAGGGTGAAAAACTTTCAGGACTATTTGGACCACAATACATCGTGCCGAAACTTTCCAAAAGGATAAAACACACATTCGTGCCTTTTGGAAGTATCTTTTGAACTTGACTCTTTTGAATAGGATTAAAAAGTGTATTTAGTTCTTCCTCATTGAAATACTTTTTGTCATCAAGCCCCGTAACTGCTATCGTTTTTATAATCGTAAAAGCAGAATTAAGTACCGCGGGCGCATTCGTTAAACTACTGTAATTTGTCGCTTCAATGATTCCAATTGGCTTTAATTGAAAACCACCTCGCCCAATAATAACAAAAGTGGAAAGCACAAGAAGAAAAGCAAACCAATTTCTCCTTAACTTCCAAGAAATAGGATCCGCCTTAACTTTGACAACACTCCAAATTGAAATTGTTAAACTGAGGATGAGAAACACGATTAACCACCAAAACTCCGCTATAAAATCTCCAGCTAGACTAGTTGTTTCCGTATTCGTCAACATATAAACAAAGTAATCAAAGCTAGTGCGTTTGGCTGTATAGGAGAAATAAGCAACATCCCAGCCATTAAAGACAAACACCAACAAGGTTGTTAAACTGAAGAGAAGCAATTTCAACCAAAATCGCCATCGCTCAAGTTTTTCAGGAAGTGGTAAGAAAAGTACAGCAATAAACGGCAAGAAAAAAAGAGCGATTGTCACCAAATCGAATCCTGCACCAATCACATAATCTTGAAATGTAAAATCCGGGAACTTCTTGCTATTGATGGAGACTAAGAGAATTCGGTACACACCAGAAAATAGCCAAACACTTGCTAGCGGTATGAGTGATTTAAAAATTGATTTTATCAAGTTCGAATCTTGGAATTAATACTTCAGAATGCGATCAATGGCTTCTTTTAATCGTTCTGATGCTAAAAATTGTTTTTCCAATGTCACTGCAAATGGTACCGGCGTATCCAAAGATGCAACACGCAAAACTGGAGCATCTAATTGTTCAAAACAATGTTCCGTAATCAATGCAACCAACTCAGCACCAATTCCACCAGTTAAACAATCTTCATGTAAGACAATTACTTTCCCTGTTTTATTGGCTGCTTGAAAAATAGCTTCTTTGTCCAAAGGCATTAAACTTCGTAAATCAACAATCTCTGCAGAAATTTCAGGATATTTTGACATTGTTTCTGTTGCCCAATGTACCCCAAGACCATAGGTAATGATGGTTAAATCTGTTCCAGTTGAAACCGTGCGTGCTTTCCCAATTTCGACCGTATAATAATCCGCTGGAATTTCTTCTTTCAAGCTACGATACAAAAATTTGTGCTCAAAAAACAACACCGGATTAGGATCTTCAAATGCTGCATTCAATAAACCTTTCGCATCATATGGTGTAGATGGATAAAGAATTTTAAGTCCTGGTGTATGAAAAAACCAAGCTTCGTTGCTTTGTGAGTGAAAAGGTCCAGCTGCTGTACCTGCACCCGTAGGCATGCGCACCACAACATCTGCATTTTGCCCCCAACGCCAATGCATTTTAGCTAAATTATTGATGATTTGATTAAATCCACAGGTCACGAAATCAGCGAATTGCATTTCCACCATTGCCTTCATTCCTGAAATAGACAAACCTAAACCAGCTCCTACAATTGCCGACTCACACAAGGGCGTATTTCGAACACGGTCCTTGCCGAATTTCTCCACAAGTCCCTCTGTCACTTTAAATGCACCACCGTATTCTGCAATATCCTGTCCCATCAGAACGAGTCCCGGATGTTTCTCCATGGACTGAGTTAGTGCATCTTGAATGGCGTCAATAAAGCGTTTTTCTTCCTTTTGACCGGTTGCCTGAATCAATTGTTGAATGTGAGGCGCAAATAAATCATCAACTTCTGTTTCTAGATTTGCTTCAATAGCAGGCTCTGCATTCGCTTCATCAAATCCATGTTGAATTTCTTCTTTGATTTTCTCTTTAATCCTTAGAACTTCCTCTTCGTTTAGCAAACCAAGTTCAAGCAAATAAGCTTCGTAATTTGAAACGGGATCTTTTGTTTCCCATTCATCCTGAAGTCCTTCTGGATAGTATTTGGTTCCAGACGATTCTTCGTGTCCCCTCATACGAAAGGTCATTAATTCCAATAAATATGGCTTCGGATCGACACGAATTTCATCGTTTATCTTACGAACCGTTCGAATAACCTCTAAAATATTATTTCCATCAATTTGAATGGCATTCATTCCATAGCCAATTCCTTTATCAATGAATTGTTTGCAACGAAACTGCTCAACAGATGGCGTTGATAGTCCCCAACAATTGTTTTCTACGGCAAAAATGACCGGTAGATCCCATACCGCAGCAACGTTTAATGATTCATGAAAATCCCCTTCAGAGGCTCCGCCATCACCTGTAAATACGATTGTAGACTTTTGATTCTTTGTGATTTTATTGGCAAGAGCAATTCCATCTGCGATTCCCAATTGGGGACCTAAATGGGATATCATCCCTACTAATTTGTGATCTTGTGTACCAAAATGAAAACTTCGGTCACGTCCTTTCGTGTAACCATTTAATTTCCCTTGAAACTGAGAAAACAAGCGATTTAAAGGAATATTACGTGTTGTAAATACACCTAAGTTTCTGTGCATGGGAAGAATGTATTCATCCTCATTCATGGCAAACGCACATCCAACTGAAATGCCTTCTTGTCCCCAACCAGAAAACCATTTCGTAATTTTCCCTTGACGCAGTAAAATGAGCATTTTTTCTTCAATTAGTCTCGGACGGACTAACTTCATGTAAATTTCTTTTAACTCATCATCTGAGAATCCTTCTCTGTTGAATGCAATTTGTGGCATGCGTAAAATTTTATTCCAATAAAATTGGATAATGAATGGAAGATATGGTTGAAAGTTAGGCTGAGGGAATTATACTTTCAATCCACGAACGACGCGTTCTTTGCGTTTTGTTTTTTGCAAACGTTTTTTCACAACTAACAAATGTGCTGAGCGTGGAGCACCGCGCATCAAATCAATTTTGTAGGTGTTCTCACCATATTTAATTTTCGGACCACCTTGGCTATTCCAATCAGCGTCAAAATAGTAACGCTTAACGGAGCTTCCTTCTGTTTTCGTTGCAAATGTCAAGAGTTTACCGTCACCAACTTCAAAGCGAACTTGAACCTCTCCTTTGGGACCAAATCCTTCAAAAATACATTTTGTCATCCCAGGAATAACAATGCTTTCGCGTTCACTACTTGAACTAGCTACGAGTGTTCCATTTTGAGTTGTATTTTGACTATCATCTCTTTTCTCTTGATTCAGAATAATCGTGTGAGAAGTATAAAACTGAACTTGACGCATTTTTTCATCAGAGTCCAATGTAAACTCATCTCGAATTTGTGTGGTATAAGGAACTTTAACGCCACATGAAATTAAAACAGTAGCTAAGGAAAGGAATAAAAAGAAATGTTTCATTTTGCGTAATTTTGTTCAAATTTACAGAAAATCATCTTGATAAATTCGAAAAAACACATTTTGCAATGCTAAAACGACTAACTTTTTTCTTCTCCATACTATTACTAGTAGCTTGTTCGGAAAATAAATCCGGAAAGATGAAGGATTTGGATACTATTCGATCAAAATCAAGTTATCAGCAAAAAAAGAAAATGATACCAATAGATTCTTGGAAAGACACCCTTTTCACCATCTATAATCAAGACTCTGTTGATTTAAACATTCAATTCATCGAAAACGATTCCAATCGCTTCTTTTTTCATGAGTTCAATTATTTGGAATCAGCCATGTATCACTTAATTGACTCAAACAATCATTCTTTCAAACATCAATTCGCGCGATTTAAAACAGATTCCGTTAATGTCAAAAACAACTTTTACAATTGGTTCGATAAAGAGTTTTGTCAACGTAATTTAGCTATCCGCATTTACAATCGCATGAATATTTTTCCGAAAAATATCTTTTTTATTTGCACCAATCAGAGTATCCATGTGATTAAAAGTGACACCAAAATTGACCCATTAAAATGGATTAGATTGATTCAACGGACAGAGAAAAAAGTGAAATTCATCTACATTTGTCATCAAGTAAAGAACAAGGAAGCACTTTGGTATCAACTGGATAAAAATAAATTAATTCTAATCCCAGCTCAATGAACATCTTAAATCGTGGACAAATCGTCATTTTCCCAACGGAAAACTTTCAACAATGGGCAACACAAAACAGTTACGAAGAACTATTTATAAACTCACAAGCCGAACCTTCCGTTTACTTGGTAGAAGATGAGTTCTGGGATGATGAACTTATTATTGAGAAGCACAGAAAAAAAATATTGAGAAGGGAATTCTCTGAGGTTTGTCAGGACGAAAGTAAATGGCCCATTATTAAAGACAATGAACAATTTCGCTTTTATTTCAACGCTTTTCTAGGATTAATTGTTGTTGACTTATTAGAATCCGATCTCTACTCTGAAGAAATGGACCTATAATCCTTTAAACAAATTCACATTCAAATAAGCCGGGTCATTTGTCACCTCTGCCCCTATCCACTTAGGCAATTCGATTTTGTCATGTTCATTCGCTAATTCGATTTCTGCCAAAACTAATCCTTCGTATTTCCCCTTAAATTCATCTATTTCCCATAAATTATTGCGGTGATTGATCACGTAGCGAATTTTTTCCAAACACAAAAGTGACGCGTTAAGAATCATCTCCTCTGCATCTGAAACAGGGATTGAAAATTCATATTCATTCCTTACTAAGCCTTGCCCCATTTTAATGGTGAGAAAAGCTTCATCTGATTTTATCCTGATTCGAACTGACTTACCCTGATCCTCAAATAAATATGCTTGTTTAATCAGAGAAACAGACTGAATATCTTCTTGTTTCCATTCATCTGAATTTAACAGATACTTGCGTTCAATTTCGAGCATTTTTAATTTTTTTCTACTATTTTTACCAAAGATGCAACTTAATGGATGTTATTGCGTCAAACGATGTGAAATTTTAAAGTACCTATAATGAAATTAAACCTATCTATTCTAGCCGTTTGTTTTTTGGGATTCGGATTAAATGCTCAAAAAAACATTGAATCTAACGGAATTAAAATCACTACAAAACAAATCAATTGTAACATTCCTGCTCAAGGATATGAATCAGACCTGATTCAATTGACGATTGAAAACGAAACAAATACTGTTAAAACGGTTACTTACAGTTTCGAGTTATTCTATGATGACGTTTGCGCAACGTGTGATAAAGAAGAATATACCTACACTCAAACATTACAGCCCAAAGAAGTATTGGTTGGAGAATGTTTAGACCGTACACACTTCGGATTAACTATTTTCCATCACATGCCAGCGCATTTGACGAAAACAACGTTAACTGACTTCAATATCAAAAACGTTGTTGTAAAATAATTCCCATGAAATTAAACTCACTACTCGTTTCTTTAGCATTACTCATTGGAACGTCACAATCCATTTATGCACAATGTACTGTTGTTGCAAGTGCACAAAACACGGTGATTCCATGCAACGGATCAACTGTTCTTAGTGTGAATGGCAGCGGAACAAGTCAAGTTGCCTTTGGTGAAACATTTAATAGTGGTCAACCTATTGGTTGGCAATTCTCTCAAGTAGTAACCATCGCAAATAACACGTGTGGTGTACCTTCGTTAGATGGAACTGACTTTATGTGGATGGGAAATCAATCTGTTGCTCCTCGTGAAATGACAACCATTCCATTAGATGTTTCTTCTGGCGGACAAGTTTGTTTTGATATGCGTTATGCAATTCAAGCACAAGCCTCTCCATGTGAAGGACCAGATTTGGCGAGTGAAGGAGTTTATGTTCAATATTCTACGGATGCTGGACTTTCTTGGACAACGATGAATTACTGGAGTCCATTGGGTGGGTATGATCCACTTATGACATCTTGGCAAAACTATTGTTTACCCATTCCAGCTGCTGCACAAACAACTTCCACTCAATTTAGATGGACACAATTGGCAGTATCTGGTGCGCCATATGACCACTGGGGTCTAGACAATATTATGATTACAGCGACCGTTCCGAACTATACGATTACTTGGCTTCATGATAATTATTCTTATCCAGCTGGAGTTTATACCGGTAACAATCCAACACCAGTAAGTCCAACAGGAACTACTTCATACATCGTCATGATGACAGACAGCATTAGTACGTGTTATGACACCATTTCGATTTCTGTGAGTTATCCTCAAATTGATTCCGTAACGACAATTAATCCGACTTGTGGTAGTATAAATGGAAGTTTAACTGCTACTTCCTCAGGAGGCGCAGGTGGATACACCTATTCAATTGGAGCTGCATTTCAACCAAACGGAAACTTTACAAATTTAGATACCGCAGCATATACTGTAATTATGGTTGATCAGAACAACTGCTCTGATACAATGATAGCCATTTTAGATGGAGTTGATTCCCTTCAAATCACGAACCTGACCTCGGTCACCACCACCTGTGGATTAGACAATGGAACAATTGACTTTGATGTTGCGGGAGGAACTCCAAACTTCCAGTATAGTATTGACAATGGAGTAACATTCTCTGCAGCAAATAACTTTATTAATCTTGCTCCGGGAGTTTATCCAATTTATGTTGAAGATCAAAATGGTTGTTTTGATACGGAATCCATTGAAATTTTCCCATCTACAAATCCGAACATAGACAATGTTAGTTCAACACTAGAGTTTTGTAGCCTTTCTGATGGTGGAGTAACATCCTCGACATCATTGGGAGTCACTCCCTACTCTTTTGTACTTTACCAAGGTCCTACGTTAGTTTCTTTTAATGCAACAGGAACATTTACTGGACTTCAAAGTGGGGATTACTCTTTACTTGTTGTGGATGAAATCGGTTGCGTGGACAGCGTTCTTGTGACTGTTGATTCCATTCCAGCGCCAATTGCACCACTTCAAGATACGGTACTTTGTAATTTGACATTGCAAGTTAATGGAGTGTTATCCTACACTGGAACAAATTGGACTTCCGATTCACCATTGATTAATTTCTCCAATGCAGCTGGTCAAAATCCGACAATCGTTGCAGATACTGCAGGAATTTATTCCATTACTTTGACAGATAGCGTGTGTAACTTCACCGAAACTTTTGAATTAACGTTTGTTGCAGATCCATATACAAAAGTACTTGATACGACTTTGTGTGTAGGGGAAACATTAACAATAGCGGCCATTCTACAACCACAAAATATGGACTATGTCTGGTCAACTGGGGAAACAACTACTTCCATTAGCGTAAGTGCCCTGGCAAGTGCCCCAGATTCCTTATATGAATACATTGTTACCGCTTCTAACATGTGTGGTGTTTCCATCGATACAGCCTCAATTGAATTCTATTTCTGCGACCTTGAATTACCAAACGTATTCACACCAAATAATGACGGTAATAATGATTTTTTCCAGTTGCTCTTTTTTGGTGGCATCAAAACATTTAATTGTACCATTTTAAATAGATGGGGCCAAGTAGTTCGAGAATACGACAATCCTGCCTTCATGTGGGATGGAAAAGATGAAGCGGGAGATGATGTTTTGGAAGGTGTCTATTTTTATATCGTCAAAGCAGTTTCAAATGGAGGAAACGAAATCATGAAACACGGAAATGTTACCTTGGTTCGCCCATAATAATCCATAAGAATCGCTATCTTTACGCGTGCTTAAACTGAAACAAAATACGCCAAGATGGGTGGTCACTTCTTTAGACTTATTCATCCATCTATGTGCGATTGCATTTGCCTATTTAATCCGCTTTGACCTCAAAGCGGATTTTTCTTTAATTCAATCTGAGTGGGAAGTTTTATCCAAATCACTATGGCTTTTCATCGTGGTTAAACTTCTTGTTTTTCAGTTGTTTCAAATTCAAAAAGGACTCGTTAGGTATACATCGACAGAGGACCTCAAGCGAATTTTCATTGCTGAATTGAGTTGTTCTCTGTTCTTTTTGATCAGTGGACTTATTCGATTTTACTATATCGATGGCTACTTTTTATTTCCAATGTCCGTGTTACTCATTGAATTTCTTGCAAGTGTTTTATTT